>NZ_MCUF01000042.1:0-4477 GCF_002873615.1 Shewanella sp. 10N.286.51.B7 | reverse complement strand
CGCCAAGCGCCTAATACTGAAAAGCCCTAACACAATGTGTTAGGGCTTTTTCTTTGCCTAAAAAAAGTTCAACCGCGGGTTTAGACACATCAACAGTTGATAGTGTGAGCGATATGCCCATATGCCCATATGCCCATATGCCCATATGCCCTTATAAGGGTAGTAAAAAAAAGGTCATCGCCAAGCGCCCCATATCTTTAAAATTAGTGCCTCTTAATTGAGAGCAGATAGCCCGTTACTTACGTAACGGGCTTTTTTGTGTCTGGAAATTGAGTGAATGAGTTAGTTAGTAGCTAAAGCTAACAGACAGCGCGGTCGATATGCCTATGTACCCTTACAAGGATAGTAAAAAATAGTTGATCGCCAAGCGCCCCATATCTTTAAAATTAGTGCCTCTTAATTGAGAGCAGATAGCCCGTTACTCACGTAATGGGCTTTATTGTAGCTGGGTTATATGATTATAAAACTCAAGTGTAAAGTTAGATGCAACGAGTTAGATTGAATCGGATATCTTTGAGTGAGAGCTCAAGGCGAACTACTGCATAAGTAATCCGTTAATTTCTACCGTCTCAAATACCTAATTTATTTGCCTGATAGTGTTATTAAATTCACCAAGGTACAATGAACTATCATTTTCCAAAATATCTAAATATGCCTGTCAGCTTAAAACCATTTAATACATTAGCTTTAGAGCAGGGCTGCCTTCAATTTTTTGAAGTAACGTCTGTTATAGAACTTAAACAACAACTTATTAAAGCAGCGAATGCTTCACTACCTACATTGATTTTAGGTGGAGGGAGTAATGTTGTTTTTACTAGTGATTACCAAGGCGTAGTGATTAAAGTGGCGACAAAGGGCATTGAAGTTAGTGAAGATGCTGAAGCTTTTTATATCTCTGTACAGGCGGGCGAAAGTTGGCATGAGTTTGTTGGCTATTGTTTAGATAATGGTTTTCATGGCTTGGAGAACTTAGCACTGATACCTGGCACTGTTGGTGCTGCACCTATTCAAAATATTGGTGCCTATGGGGTTGAGATTAACAAGTATTGTCAGAAAGTCAGTTACTTGAATTTAGCTAGCTTAGAAAGCAATACATTAACTAATTCAGAGTGTCATTTCGGATATCGTGATTCAATTTTTAAAAATGAATTAAAGAATCAAATTGCCATTACTGAAGTTCAGTTTAGATTACCAAAGGTATGGCAGGCAAATATAGAATATGGCCCACTGCAGCACTTTAATTTAGAAACAGTCACACCAAAACAAGTATATGACACTGTATGTGATATTCGAAAGAGCAAGTTACCTGACCCAGCAGTGCTTGGTAATGTAGGCAGTTTCTTTAAGAACCCAATAATAGAAGCCTCTCAATATATTGAGCTACTTAAGACCTATTCTGATTTGGTTGGTTATGCCCAAGCTGATGGCCAAATTAAAATTGCAGCTGGTTGGTTAATTGATGAAGCAGGCCTTAAAGGGGTCAATAAAGGTCGAGCCGCAGTGCATGATAAACAGGCCTTAGTGTTAGTGAACTTGGATGACGCAGTCGGAGAAGATATTTGTCAGCTTGCACATTACATAATGGATATTGTGTTAGCTAAATTTGGAATTCAATTGGATCCTGAGCCAAGGATTATTGGTGGAACTGGCGAGGTAAATTTGTAATGAATGAGCATTGGGACAAGAAAGCGCAGATTATTGGACTGTTAGATCATACTGAATTTATCTCTGGTGAACTAATTGCACAGCAAGTGGGATTATCTCGTACTGCAGTTAACAATCATATTGCACAATTAGAAACCTATGGTGTCGATATCTTCAGTGTAAAAGGTAAGGGATATAAATTAGCTAAACAATTACCTATTTTTGATAAAAGTAAACTTGTAAACAACATCGAAAATCGTTGCTTTTATTTTCATGAAATAGAAAGTACTAATGCTTTTATGCTTCAACATGCTGATGAACTAAAAAATGGTGATATTTGTATTGCTGAATATCAGTCAGCGGGTCGAGGTAGAAGAGGCAGACAATGGGTTTCACCATATGGTCAACATGTTTACGCATCTTTGTTTTGGAGACTTAACCAAGGCATGAATGCAGCCATGGGGCTTAGTCTTGTTGTTGCTTGTTCAATTGTGACTTCCTTAAAGGCGTTTGGAGTCGATGGTTTAGGCGTTAAATGGCCGAATGACATTTACCGAGATAATAAGAAGTTAGCAGGGATATTAATTGAGCTATCGGGTCATTCAATCGATGAGTGTCATTTGGTAATAGGCTTTGGTATCAATATGAGCATGTCAGAACAACATGCCGAGCAGATTGACCAACCATGGAGTGATTTAACCTCTTTGAATTCAATGCCTGACAAAACTGAGCTGTTAACGGCTATTCATAAACAACTTAAAGTTGATCTCATGCAGTTTGAAGCTGAAGGTATGGAACCTTTTATACCTCAGTGGCAAGAGTATGATTTGTTTTATGACAAACAGATTAATCTATTAATGGCACCAAATAATGTCACAGGAACATGTAAGGGCATTGATAAACAAGGTGCAGTGCTACTAGAGCACAATGGAGTAATAACGTCATATATAGGTGGAGAGATCAGTTTACGCGGAAGTGAGTAAACTGAATAAATTTCTAGCAACTATTTACGCAATAAAACTCGGTCAACCAGATGGTTGGCCGCTTTTTTTAGAATTAAATTTGCACGCTCGCGGCTTGGTTTTATGTTTGTTTGTAAATTGGGGCCATTGATCGTATCCCAAATGTTGGCAGCGGTAGCGTTGGCTTCCTCATCTGAAAGTTGTGAATAGTGATGAAAGAAAGACTTTGGATCGCTAAATGCGCCTTGTCTGAACTTTAAAAAGCGTTGTTGGTACCATTCTTTTAATAATGATTCTTCAGCATCGACATAAATAGAGAAATCAACATAATCGGATAAGAAACTACTTTTACTTTCAGGGCTAGGATCTAGCGCGGTTTGAAGTACATTTAACCCTTCGATAATAAGAATGTCAGGTTGATTAATGTTCTGTACTTCATCAGTGAGTCTGTCATAAGTCACATGAGAATAAAGGGGCGCACTGACATTGGGCTCACCTGCTTTTACTGCAGAAATAAAATCGATCAGCATTTTCATGTCATAACTCTCTGGAAAGCCTTTTCGCTTTAGCAGGTTATTATGGGTGAGTTCTGCCAAGGGGTATAAGAAGCCATCAGTGGTGACTAGTTCAACTTTAGGGTGCTCAGGCCAACGTTGTAATAATGTCTGAAGAATTCGAGCAGTGGTACTTTTACCAACAGCAACACTACCAGAAATACTAATGATGTAAGGTGTTTTAGTGGGTTTGTGATTTAAAAATTGATCAAGCACCACACTGCTTTGCTGCTTTGAATCAATAATGAGATTTAATAAACGGCTTAAGGGAAGATAAATGTCAGTGACTTCATCTAATGACAGCTGTTCATTCATACCACGTAGATTGGCTAGTTCATCTTCGCTAAGTGTTAAAGGTACAGAATTACGTAATTCTGACCACTGTTGGCGAAGAAATGAAAAATAAAGTGTTTGATGTAATGTATTGGTCGCTGTCATATCTTCCTTTCCTTAGGTCAGGCACAGTACACCACCAAATTATTTTGAACAATAGCTAAAGTCATCTTACTTATCGTCGGTTGACTAAATCGCTTTATTTTTATCCTGCTCAATCAAATAAAGCCCAAAAAAGCGCCATTTGAAACTTTTTTTAGCTTTTTTATGCATTTCCTATTGCACTTACGCCAACATTTACCTAATATCCGTTTCCGAAATGATTAGCCGGCATAGCTCAGTTGGTAGAGCAACTGACTTGTAATCAGTAGGTCCCGAGTTCGACTCTTGGTGCCGGCACCATTTTTATGGAGGGGTTCCCGAGTGGCCAAAGGGATCAGACTGTAAATCTGACGGCTCAGCCTTCGAAGGTTCGAATCCTTCTCCCTCCACCATTTTTAAAGGTAGTTAGGTAGCCTTATTCAGGTTGCGCGGATGTCGTATAATGGTATTACTCCAGCCTTCCAAGCTGATAACGCGGGTTCGATTCCCGCCATCCGCTCCAAATTGCTGAACGACTTGATTGCTTAGTAGTTCGTTTAAATGAACTATTAAGTCAATCAAATCCTTTAAATCAGCACGTCCTGTCTTATGCTAAACTTAATCACCAAAACTAAACTAATTAATTCGATGTCATTCTATGCATCGGACTTTTTCTATATGTGTTTTCATCACCAAGACTCTGGATTGAGGCAATATCATGGCTAAAGAAAAATTTGAACGTAATAAACCACACGTAAACGTGGGTACAATCGGTCACGTCGACCATGGTAAAACAACGCTAACTGCTGCAATCTCAGCTGTTTTAACCAAAACTTACGGTGGTGAAGTTAAAGATTTCGCACAAATCGATAACGCTCCAGAAGAGCGTGAGCGCGGTATTAC
>NZ_MCUF01000041.1:0-242 GCF_002873615.1 Shewanella sp. 10N.286.51.B7 | reverse complement strand
ATCGCCAAGCGCCTAATTTACTCGAAAGAGTAGCTTTATTACGATAAAGCAGTCTACTAACTTTGACACGTTAGCGACTTAAAAAGAATTTAGTATACTGCGCAAGCAATTTACTAAAGGAGCGGTAGTTCAGTTGGTTAGAATACCGGCCTGTCACGCCGGGGGTCGCGGGTTCGAGTCCCGTCCGCTCCGCCAACATTACGATAAGCCCTAACAGCAATGTTAGGGCTTTTTCGTGTCTG
>NZ_MCUF01000040.1:0-22192 GCF_002873615.1 Shewanella sp. 10N.286.51.B7 | reverse complement strand
TTTATTTTAAATATAGCTAAAAAAGTAACTAAATTACATTTGTATGACTATATAAATACAAGCAGCTTTGTTACTTTCGCAACAAAGCCACTATATATTGTGCTCGGTTATTTTTTAAGCTACTAGAAGCTTACTTTATCGCATTATGTAATAAAGTTACCAAAGGTGATGCCGTCGGTTTTCCATACAAAGGGTGCCCTTCCGTTGCACTACCCGCAATGTCGATATGGGCAAATGGTAGCGGTGCAGCACTGTGACTGCCATGGTCGCCTAAACCAGAGGCATTAATAAGGAAAGCTGCTGGGTATTGATGACCACGGGCAGTAATGGCTGATGGGCCATTATTAGATGACAGTAACTCACCTTGACCAGAAATGTTATTTACCTTAGCGAAATCATCATGACGTAAACGAGACAACTCAACCGATTCACCCCATAACTCAGCGACATCAGCAATTCCAGCGCCAATGCCCTGTGCTTTTGACACCGCATTTTCTACCACTGCGGTGTAACCACCGTAACAGCGCACCACATGGCCAGTTAAGGTAGCCACTGAAAATAATTGAGGATTAACTGCAGATGTGGCTTTTATTCTTAAATGCGATAATAAATCAGCGAGTACTAAACGCCCTTCTGCATCAGTATTACCAATTCTTACGCGCACGCCTGCGTGGCTATTGATGATTTCATCAGGTACAAACGCATCACTACCAATGCTATTTCTGACTAAACCTAATTCTGCGATAACCCGAATACCTTTTGGTTTTAATAGAGATAAGGTTTTCATTAAGCCTGCAACTGCTGCAGCGCCGCCCTTATCACGGCTCATCCCAGCCATACCGCCAGCGACTTTGATATCTGCACCACCGGTATCGTATATAACCCCTTTACCAGCGAATAAGAATGTCTTCTCTATTTCACCTTCGCCAACGTATTCAACCTTTACAACACGAGGCTGATGCCTAGGTACACAAAATGATGCTCGACCAACTGCGCATAATAGCGGGTAGTCTCGCTCTAGCTCTTCTTGCTCATCCACCACTGAAACTGATAAACCACTGCCGTTAAAAGCATCGACACAATAATCAGCAAATGCAGGAGCTGCCATTCTTTCAGGTTCCGTGCCACATAAGTCACGAGCCAGCACCTTACCCGCTTCAACGGCATTGAGTAATTCACTGCAAGATTGAGTTACCAATAAACCAATCGCTGTCATTGCAGGCAATGTCTGTTCAGCTTCTCGGTACTCAAGGGATTGCCATAACTCTTGACCACATGCTAATGCCGAGACCTGTTGCGCATATTGATAACGCGTATCGCTATGTTGGCTTACCACCAATAATGGTTTTACCGCACCAGCAGCTTTTGCAATCGCAATCCCCTCACGTGCTGCCTTAGCAAACACAGTTACATCACTGTATTCGTTTTTTGCATTGAGCACTGGCGACACAATCAAACGCCCGCCAGCTAA
Source organism: Shewanella sp. 10N.286.51.B7 (assembly GCF_002873615.1). Classification (NCBI taxonomy): domain Bacteria; kingdom Pseudomonadati; phylum Pseudomonadota; class Gammaproteobacteria; order Alteromonadales; family Shewanellaceae; genus Shewanella; species Shewanella sp. 10N.286.51.B7. Next base: position 20,721 of record NZ_MCUF01000040.1, on the reverse strand, counting down.
ACCTGGCGCTAATAATAAGGTTGCGGTTTTACCAATTCTTTGATCAATTTGTTTGGCATGATTTGCCAGTAATTTGATTTCATCTTGTGCGATGACATCTAAATCTGAAGCAACAACAATAACGGCATCCCAGCCATTACCTTCGAAAATCGCATCATCACTTTGAACGTCTACTAGATCCACTTGAAACATGAGCCTTCCTTTTTAATCATTTTTATTTAGCTATGAACAGTTTGCCATTAAGCATTAAATAATAGCCAGTTTGCGCGGCCTAAGTATATAAATTTCAAAGGACGACAGGGTTAATATTTATTTACATATATTTGCTATAACACAAACAATCAAATCGCCTCAGATCACAGTCTAACAGGCTTGATATGCTAGACTGTTTGCCATCTATTCCCACCTCAAAAACAATAAGGGAGTCTTCGTGACAGCGATCAATCAATTATATCCTCAACCTTTATGGCAATGGTTTGAACAAATTTGTTCAATTCCACATCCATCAAAATTCGAACAAGCATTAAGTGAACACATACAACAGTGGGCTAAATCAAAAAACTTAAGCGTTGTAGAAGATAAAGTGGGCAACCTCATCATTAAAAAACCCGCTTTTCCTGGCATGGAAAACCGCAAGGTTGTAGTTCTTCAGGCTCATATTGATATGGTTCCGCAAAAGAATGCTGATAAAGAGCATGATTTTGAAAAAGATCCGATTGAAGCTTATGTTGATGGTGAGTGGGTAAAAGCTAACGGTACAACGTTAGGTTCTGATAATGGTATTGGTATGGCTTCTGCTCTAGCAGTACTTGGCGCTGCAGATATCAAGCATGGTCCATTAGAAGTATTACTGACCATTGATGAAGAAGCTGGAATGACTGGCGCTTTTGGTCTAGAAGCAGGCATGCTTGAAGCAGATATTTTAATTAATACTGACTCTGAGCAAGAAGGCGAAATCTACATGGGCTGCGCTGGTGGTGTTGACGCTCAGTTAAGTGTGCCAATGTCATGGCAAGCTCCTGAGCAAACTAATGCCAGCTTTAGCCTAACTTTATCTGGACTAAAAGGTGGCCATTCAGGTGTAAACATCCACTTAGGTCGTGGTAATGCAAACAAGTTACTAGCACGCTTCTTATTTAGCTACGCCGATGAGCTTGCACTTGAGTTAGTTAACTTTACTGGCGGCTCACTACGTAATGCTATTCCACGTGAAGCCAACATCAGCTTTATGTTGCCTAGTGAAAACCAAACTAAGCTTGAACAAGCCATTACCGAGTTCCAAGCAATAGTGCGTGCAGAGTTATCGATTGCCGATCCTGACATGTTACTCACACTTGCTTCAATCGAGACTCCAGAAAAAGTCATGAGTGAAGATGCACAAAACACCTTGATCGACTTACTTCATGCTTGCCCTAATGGGGTAATGCGTATGAGTGATGAAGTTGAAGGCGTTACTGAAACATCATTGAATACTGGGGTTATTAGTACTGAAAATGAATCTGTTGAAGTGCTTTGCCTTATCCGTTCATTAATCGACTCAGGCCGCGTTGAAATTGAAACACAATTGACAGCACTCGCTAACCTTTCAGGTGCTAGCATCGAGTTATCTGGCGCTTACCCAGGCTGGAAGCCCGACAATAACTCTCCAGTGATGGCAATTGTTCGTGATACTTACAATGACATTTACAAAAAAGATCCAACCATCATGGTAATTCATGCGGGTCTTGAGTGTGGATTATTTAAAGAGCCTTATCCAACAATGGATATGGTTTCTATTGGCCCTACCATTCGTTATCCACATAGCCCTGATGAAATGGTTAACATCACAACCGTTGGCCAATATTGGGAACTGTTATTAGCAGTGCTAGAACGTATTCCTGCTAAAGGTTAATAAACTTAATCAGTACAAGACTAAAAGGCTGCCAATGGCAGCCTTTTTATTTGAATGGCGACCTTAAACTCTATTAGAAGTTTAAGTCCAGTTGCTCGCTATGCGTTAATGCCCCTTGAGACTCACTTGTTGAATGGCTAGCATCAGCCACAATATCAGCCAGTCCGACAGAAACACCCACTAATCGTATTCCTCTTCCATTTGACCGCTCTAGGGCTTGTGCCAGTAGGTCTTGAAACATGTTCACTGATATCTCGTCACTGCGATGTTCAATGGTGGTTTGTTTAAAGTCATTAAACTTCAACTTCACCACTTGTTTATGTATTTTTCTATCTTTAGCACTGCGGTTGACTCGGGCCAGCAACTCTTGAATCAACTGCGGCATCACATTATTACATTGCTCAAGAGTAAAAATATCCTGAGCCAGTGTGGTTTCGACTCCCACAGATTTACGAACTCTATTCGGGCTTATTTGACGATTATCGATACCTTGGGCTCGCTCTATTAATACTCGGCCAAATTTACCAAATCCCGCTATCAACTTTTCTTTTGGGTAATGTTGCACATCTTCACAGGTGTTTAAGCCTAATGCAGCTAATTTAGCAGAAGTCACTTTGCCTACACCGGGAATTTTATTTAAGGTTAACGGTTTTACAAACTCAGCAATGGCACCAGGAGGGATAACATATTGACCATTGGGCTTATTCAAATCTGAAGCAATTTTGGCAAGAAACTTAATCGGTGCCACACCTGCTGATGCAGTCAGCCCAGTGACCTCAAATATTTCCTGGCGAATGGCTTGTGCAATCAAGGTCGCACTGCCCTTACATTGCTCACAATCTGTGACATCAAGGTAGGCTTCATCTAATGACAGTGGCTCGACTAAGTCGGTATAACGGTGGAAAATTTCTCTAATTTGAACAGATACAGATTTATATACATCCATTCGACCGGGGACTAGGGTAAGGTCGGGGCAAAGCTTAAGCGCGTGATAACTCGACATAGCAGAACGTACGCCAAACTCACGAGCCTCATAATTACAGGTACTAATAACCCCTCTGCGATCGCTTCGACCACCCACAGCAAGCGGTTTGCCGAGCAGCTCAGGAAAATCGCGCATTTCCACTGCGGCAAAGTAACAATCCATATCGATATGAATAATTTTTCGCATAGACAAAAAACTAAATAGCAAATACACATCCCAATAGTACTGTATATAAAAACAGTACACAAGAAATCAAGCCACCTCAACGTAAAAGAAACGATTACATCCCTATCATTGAATCGATTTCAATTGTTTAAACTCATAAAGTAACAATAAAAATGTTCAATTAATGTCACTAGAAGTTAAAATAATTGAGCAAGATATCATTTTTACCTCCACCTAATGATTATCATATAAACCTATAATAATACAAATAGGTAACCAAATGAAACAATTAGGTTTTAAAACAAGTATATTGTCTGCCATGAGCTTTCTATTGGTGCTTTCACTGTTGATTTATGGCTGGGTTGCTCATAGCTTACTTAAAGATCAAATCACTAGCGCACTCACCCAAGAAATTCATAATACCTTAAAGCACAAAGTTTCAGACATTCACACAGCATTTAATCGAACTACTGAGGCTGTGACTGAACTTGCACATCTTTATAGTCAAGGTGAGATAGGTGATAACCATGTTGCAATGACAAGGTACACCGCTCAATTAGGTGGGGTATCTAAAGTCATAATCGGTTTTGATGATGGCTCATCATTTGTTTCCAAAGAATCTGAGTCGTTTCCGAATGGTGTTGGGTTGTTAGATAAATATGATCCAAGAACACGCCCTTGGTACCAAACAGGAAAAGGTAGCTCATCATTAACTTTAAGTGACATTTTTTTTACTCGGACTGATGCTGTTCCAATGCTTGGTGTCATGCATGCGATAGATAACGGTATTATTATGGCCGATCTCAGGTTTGATGAACTGCAACAAGAATTAGATGATTTACATAAAATCAATGGGGCATCTGGATTCATTATTGATAAGCAGGGGTTAGTGCTGGCATCTAACTCGATTTTGATTGAACAAAAGCAGAACATTAATGATGTCGCAGCACTACAATCACTCTACTACACGATAACCGATAAGGCTGAAGCCGTAGAAAGTAGCATGATAAATGGTCAAACAAGTTTAGTTGCAAGCCAACGCATTGAACTGCTCGATGGTAAGGAATGGTACGTTGTAATTACCGTAGATGAAGACATAGCCTTTGCGCCTCTGGTTAGTGCCACTTTGCAAATGGCCATGATCATCAGCGTAATTCTTATTATTTCAATCGTTATCTTACTTACTCTTCTGAACAAGCTTTATCAACCGATTATTGAATTACGAGATCTTGTTATAGGTCTCTCAGAAGGTAATGGCGATTTAACTCGACGATTAACCATTAAAAGTGAAGATGATTTAGGTAAAATTGCCTTAGGGATAAATCAATTTATTGCCCAACTTCAGTCAATGCTGGTAGAAATACATCAATCAACTGTCAGCCTTTCTGAAGGAGTAAGCAAATTACAAGAATATAGCGCTCACAGTGATAATATCTTGGAGTCACATACCTGTGAAACAACACAGATTGTAACAGCGATCGAAGAGCTATCTAACACTGCTGAGATGGTTGTAGAAAACACCTTTAACGCTGCACAACTTACTACGCAAGCACATACTACAGGTGAATATTCACTTAAGACAATCGAATCGACTCAAATAGGCATAACAGCATTAGCTTCACAAATTAATGAAACAGCTCAAAAAGTAGAACATATGAATAATGAAACCAGCAGTATTCAAAGTATTGTGTCTGTGATTGGGAGCATTGCTGAGCAAACTAACCTACTGGCGTTAAATGCATCTATTGAAGCAGCTCGTGCTGGCGAACAAGGTCGAGGCTTTGCTGTAGTGGCTGATGAAGTAAGAGCACTAGCAAGTCGAACTCAAGCAAGTACCAGTGAAATTGAAGTGGCCCTCGCAAAGTTAAAATCAGAGGCAACCAATGTTGTCTCTTCTATTACTCATACTGAAACCGCTTGTACTGAAACAGTTACAAACGTAGAAGCTACATCATCTAGCTTGCAGGAAATGAGTCAATTCATGACACAAGTGAATGACTTAAATAATCAGATATCAACATCAGCCAATGAACAAAACCAGGTTATTCATGCCATTAATAAGAATATGCATAAAATACACGACATGGTAGAAACACTCAATAATGAGGGCAACTTACAAAGAGCTGAAACCAACAATATTATCGACATAAATAACAAACTCACCAATATGATTGGCCGCTTCAAACTATAATGGATTAAATACAGAGTAGATAAGATATATATCTAATTAATATATTTAGATTTTTACCTTATTAGGGCGTAACTTTAATTAATAGAAACAAAAAAGCCCAAGCTGTTATTAAACAGTTGGGCTTTAATAATAAAACAATTTACATAGATTACATTTTTGTTTGTAGGTAGTTTTGTAAACCAACGCGATCAATGAGTCGAATTTGCTTCTCTAACCAGTACATGTGATCTGATTCAGTATCGTCTAATAACACTTCTAAAATTTCACGAGTTTGGAAATCTTCTTTAGCTTCACACAAAGCGATAACTTCACGTAAATGGTCAGCCACAGCATATTCGTAGTTCAGGTCGTTTTTCAGCATTTCTTCAACATCTTTACCAATGTTTAATGCTTCACGACTTGCGACATCTGGCGTTCCCTCTAGGAACAAAATTCGCTGAACTAGCTTAGCTGCATGGGCTTTCTCATCATCAGACTCATGAAGGATGCGAGTATAAAGCTCGTCAAATCCCCAATCTTCATACATGTGAGCATGTACAAAATACTGATCCATTGCCGACAATTCACCGGTTAATAGTGCATTCAGCGCTGCAATTACTTCTGGATTACCTTTCATGTTAATTTCCTATTAATCTTTAATTTGTGATTGAAGGTAGTTTTGAATACCCATTTGATTGATTAGCTCTTTTTGAGACTCAATCCAATCTAGGTGCTCTTCTTCATCTTCGAGTAAATCTTCTAATAAATCGCGGCTAACATAATCACGTTCAGCTTCACAAAGCTTGATAGTCTCACGCAATACCACTAACTGTTCTGTTAGCGCTTGCTCATCACAATCAAGCATTTCTTCACAATGCTCACCAATCCGTAATTTATCTAACTGCTGAAGGTTAGGTAAGCCTTCTAAAAACAAAACACGCTCAATCAACTTGTCAGCATGTTTCATATCTTGAATCGATTTTTTGTATTCCTTTTCATTAAGGTTTTCTAAACCCCAATGTTTAAACATGCGTGCATGTAAGAAATATTGGTTGATTGCAGTTAGCTCGCAAGTCAAAACACGGTTTAACTGACTAATTACTTTTGGATGGCCTTTCATGATTTTGTCCTTTAAATGCAAGATTGATCTGGATCAATTTCCAACAGAATAGTACATACAATAAAAAAATACAAATATCCTTTAAAATCATAAACTTAGTTAGTGATAATCATTATCATTACAACTTAGGTTTTTAACTAGGTTTAACTATGCGTAAGTTACGTTAACTTCAATAGAATCACCCTTCTAGCTAAATAGGTAATATATTTCACCTGCATCAAATCACAAAATTAGTCGAAAATGTTACCTAAAAAGAGTTTTGTAAATTTTGTATCTAATACAATAATGCCATTATATTGGCCAATGATGACAACAAAAAAGCCCAATGAATTATTTATTCAATGGGCTTTATTGATATCAATTTAAGAGCAAGTTGACGCTCTAATCAGATGATTAAATAATCCGATTTTGATTTAGTTTAGCTTCACGTTCTGATTCAGCCATTCGGCGTTTACGCTTATCACATGGGTCATCGCAGTCACAGGCTTTTTCAATACCCAATACACCCAAACCACCGCAACTACCTTCAACCGCTTTTCTTTTAATAATATAGCCAATAGACATCAATAGAAAAAATAATAACAACACAACGAACGCTGCAATAAAGGTACTCATAATATTCTCCAACAATTACTTCTAATCGACAAAAATCGCTAAATAATCCACAAACAACGTATAATAAAACGCTTACTGAATATACGGTGCGTAAGCTTCACTGTAAAAAACTTCGTATTGATCGCCATCTTTTTCAATTAACATCACAGGCAAATGCTCATCATGGGCTAACGCTAAAGATGCTTCAGTGCCTAACACCATCATTGCAGTCGCATATGCATCCGCTGTCATGCTGCTTGGATGTAATACTGTCGCTGAGGCTAGCTTATGCTTAATTGGATAGCCAGTACGTGGGTCAATTAAGTGCGAAAAACGCTCGCCATTCTCTTCATAATATATACGGTAGTCACCCGATGTCGCCAACGCCATGTCACCAGGCTCAACAACTTGTTGAACAGAGGCTCCTTCTGACGACGGCTTCTCGACCGCTATACGCCAAGGCGCACCGTCATCTTTAACGCCTTTAACGCTAATTTCACCGCCAATCTCAACAAGATAACCTTTAACTTGATACTTATTTAAAAGTTGCGCTATTTTATCAACACCGTAACCTTTTGCTAATGAGGATAAATCCACATATAAGTCAGGGTTGGTTTTTGTTAGTTTTAAACCATTAATAGTAAAACCGCTAATATCAGCTTTTGCTTTCACTCTATCAATCGTTTCTTTACTCGGGATCTCGGTTGGACGCTTATTAGGACCAAAGCCCCATAAATTAACCAACGGCCCTAATGTAATATCTAAAGCGCCACCGGTCACATCATAAAGTCTTAACCCTTCTTTAAATACTGTCATCGTATCTTGTGAAACGGTAATACTCTGATTAATCCCTAGCTGATTAAATTTAGATAATTCAGATTTCGGTCGGTAAGTCGACATTTGGTCATTGACTAGCTCAAGCGCAATATCGATTTCAGCTTGCAGTAATTGTGTCGTTGGTAATTGCTCATTTCTAACGACTTTAATATGGTAAGTCGTGCCCATAGTTTTACCGGCAAGCGATACCATCTTATCTTCAGTCCCGCATGCTGTGAGTAAAAATACAACGAGGGTAACTGCAATCGAATTTATAGAAATCTTTATCATCTCAAACTTAAAAATTAGTAATATCTAAAATAAAAAATTGCAGCTTACTAACTAGAGTGACCTCCGTGTCAGCGAGCTGCAATTCATGACGTTCAATGTCTTATAGTGTAATTGCTAATCTATGTTGATTAACGCATTAGCCACCAAAGTCATCGAGTAAGATGTTTTCATCTTCAACACCTAGGTCTTTAAGCATACCAATTACGGCAGCATTCATCATTGGAGGTCCACACATGTAGAACTCACAATCTTCTGGTGCATCATGGTCACGTAAGTAGTTTTCGTACAATACGTTATGAATGAATCCAGTATAGCCATCCCAGTTATCTTCTTCTTGCGGATCAGATAATGCAACATGCCATTCAAAGTTTTCATTGGTCGATGCTAGTCCGTCGAAATCTTCAACGTAGAACATTTCACGTTTAGAACGTGCACCATACCAGAAACTCATCTTACGCTTAGAGTTTAAACGCTTAAGTTGATCGAAAATATGTGAACGCATTGGGGCCATACCAGCACCACCACCAACGAACACCATTTCAGCATCAGTCTCTTTAGCGAAGAACTCACCAAATGGGCCCGAGATAGTGACTTTATCACCTTCTTTAAGACTCCAAATGTACGATGACATCTTACCACAAGGTAAAGTTAAATTACGCGGAGGTGGCGTAGCAATACGCACGTTCAACATAATAATACCAAACTCTTCAGGGTAGTTAGCCATTGAGTAAGCACGAATCGTCTCATCATCAACTTTTGATTCTAAGTTGAAGAAACCAAAGTGCTCCCAGTCGCCACGATATTCAGCAGGAACATCAAAGTCCGCATACTTAACATGGTGAGCAGGTGCTTCAATTTGAATGTAACCACCGGCGCGGAAAGGAACTGATTCATCACCAGGAATTTGCAGCTTAAGTTCTTTAATGAACGTCGCTTTGTTATCGTTAGAGATAACTTCACATTCCCACTTCTTAATACCGAAGATTTCTTCATCAAGTTCGATATCCATGTCAGTTTTTACATTTACCTGACAGGCTAAACGACAACCTTGACGAGCTTCACCTTTACTAATGTGATCAAGTTCTGTTGGAAGAATATCACCACCACCAGACTTAATATTAACGCGACACTGACCACATGAGCCACCGCCACCACAGGCACTAGATACGAAAATACCGTTATCAGCTAATGCGCCAAGTAACTTACTGCCCGCACCTGTTTTAATTGCTTTTTCGCTATCATCATTGATTGAGATAGTGATATCACCGCTTGCAACCAACTTAGATTTAGCGAATAGAATCACTAAAACCAAGATTAAAACGATTGCAGTAAACATACTCACACCTAGATAAACATCTATTGGAGTAGCGTTAAGAATATCCATTAAACTTATCCTTTAAGGTTCAAAGTAATACGTCGCTGGGTATCTCTTAAAGAGATACACCTGAGAACGACATGAAACCTAGCGCCATTAAACCTGAAGTGATGAAGGTAATACCTAAACCACGAAGACCATTTGGCACATCAGAATACTTCATTTTCTCACGAAGACCGGCTAGCAATACAATCGCTAATGCCCAACCAATACCAGAGCCAATCCCGAATACTAAACTTTCACTTAGGTTGTAATCACGCTCAACCATGAATGAAACAGCACCAAAAATTGCACAGTTTACGGTGATCAAAGGTAAGAAAATACCTAACGCGTTATACAAAGGTGGAAAGTACTTGTCTAAAGCCATTTCCAAAATTTGTACTAATGCTGCGATAACACCAATGAAGGTAATGAACTTCAAGAAGCTCAAATCTGCATCAGGAACACCAGCCCAAGCAAGTGCGCCTGGCGCTAATAAACCTTGATAGATGATTTGGTTTACAGGTACTGAAATCGCAAGTACGAAAATAACTGCTACACCAAGGCCCATCGCAGTTGTGACTTTCTTAGATACAGCTAGGAAAGTACACATACCCAAGAAGAAGGCCAACGCCATGTTCTCAATGAATATCGAACGAATTAACAGACTAATATAATGTTCCATTGCGCTTACCCTTTTGCTTCTACTTGCTCTGGCTTATAAGTACGGATAACCCAGATCAAAATGCCGATCAAGAAGAACGCACTAGGAGGAAGAAGTAACAAGCCATTAGGCTGGTACCAACCACCGTCAGAGATTTTGCTTAGGATTTCCACGCCAAATAATGAACCGTTACCAAATAGCTCACGGAAGAAGCCAACTGATAATAGGATTGCACCGTAGCCTAGGCCATTACCGATACCATCCATGAAGCTCATTAAAGGTGGTGTTTTCATCGCATAGGCTTCTGCACGACCCATTACAATACAGTTAGTAATAATCAAACCAACGAATACTGATAATTGCTTCGCAACGTCATAGGCGTAAGCTTGCAATACTTGGTCAACCACAATTACTAACGAAGCAATAATGGTCATCTGCACAATAATACGAACACTGCTTGGAATGTGATTACGTAAAATCGAAATAAATAAATTCGAGAATGCGGTAACCACTGTCAATGCTAATGTCATTACGATGGCAGTTTCCATTTTAGCGGTTACTGCTAGCGCACTACATACACCCAGAATTTGCAAAGCAATCGGGTTGTTATTAATGATAGGTCCGGTCAGAACCTGTTTAAGTTCTTTAGCATCAGCCATTAGCTAAGTCCTCCATTGCGTGCTTTTTCAATAAAGCGTGCAAAACCTTCTTCACCTAACCAGAACGTTAGTGAGTACTGAACACCGTTACTCGTTAGTGTCGCACCAGATAATGCGTCAACACCGTGGACTGAAGATGCGATAGTAGGGATCTTTGTCACTTGAATGGCTAGCTCGCCACTGTCGTCATAAAGTTTCTTACCTTGCCACTTAGCAACCCATTGTGGGTTTTGAACTTCACCACCTAGACCTGGGGTTTCACCAGAACCAGTAAAGTCGTAATACACTAAGCTACGAATTGTATTCATATCAGGTTCAACGGCTAAGAAAGCAAACATGGTTGACCATAAACCGTAGCCTTTAACAGGAATAATCACGGTTTGTAGTTCGTTGCTGTCATCTTTAACAAGATAAACAACACCCTGGTTTGCTACGCGCTTAACTGATGCAATATCGTTTTCAGGTTTGAAAGACGTTGCAGGAGTACGTGCTGCTTTTTCAACATCAAAAGTATCCGCATCACCTTCTACGAAGTCACCTGTTTTTAAATCAACAAGGCGAGCTTCAACGTACTTATTGTACTTTTCGATGATAACGTCTTTCTCTACTTTGCCAGCCTTAGTATCAACTAAACCAGCAGCTTCAAGAATGTACTTTTGCTTATCTAATAACTTATTTTGCTGTTGAGTCGGCTTTAATAACACTGCTGCCGTCGAAACGAACATTGAGCAGACAAAGCACAGACCGACAACAACAAATAATGTTTTGCCGATTGATTCTTTATTACTGGCCACGTGAAATCCTCCGCTTAACATTTGCTTGAACCACAAAATGGTCAAATAATGGTGCGAATAAGTTAGCGAATAGAATTGCTAACATCATGCCTTCTGGGAATGCTGGGTTAATAACACGAATAAAGACAGCCATGGCACCAATCAATAAACCATAAGCCCATTTCGCATTGTTAGTAAATGACGCTGAAACTGGGTCAGTTGCCATAAACATCATACCGAATGCAAAGCCACCTAAAACAAGGTGCCAATACCAAGGCGTTGCAAACATTGCATTCGTGTCACTTCCGATGACATTAAGCAGTGTTGACACTGCAATCATACCGAGTAAAACACCTGCAATAATGCGCCAAGATGCAATACGAGTATAAACAATCACCGCGCCGCCTAATAAGATAGCGAACGTAGAAACTTCACCGACAGAACCTGGAATGAAACCAAAGAAAGCATCCCACCAGTCTTGAGTGATACCGTATTCTAATGTGCCCTGTGCAGCTTGACTCAGTGCAGTTGCACCAGAGTAGCCATCAGCAACAACCCAAGACGTGTCACCTGACATGTTTAATGGGTAAGCAAAGAATAGGAAAGCACGACCAGCTAGTGCAGGGTTTAAGAAGTTACGACCTGTACCACCGAACACTTCTTTAGCAACAACAACACCGAAGGTAATACCTAGTGCAACCATCCATAAAGGAATTGTTGCTGGCAGTGTGAGCGCAAAAAGAATCGAGGTAACAAAGAAACCTTCGTTAACTTCATGGCCACGTACAGAAGCAAATAATACTTCCCAGAAGCCACCAACCGCAAAGGTCACAGCGTAGATAGGTAAGAACCAACAGGCACCGTACCACATCAAGGCCGCGATGCCAGAGTCTGCTGTTAGCTCAGTACCGAATAAGCTAAATAGGCTGACTTGCCATACATCAGGAGTAGCAAAACCAGCAATAAGCGCATCTTGAGCTTGTAAGCCAACGTTGTACATACCAAAGAACATTGCAGGGAAAGTACACGCCCAAACCGTAATCATCATACGCTTAAGGTCAAGGTTATCACGCACATGCGTGCTACCTTTGTTTACTTTACCTGGAGTGTAAAACACAGTCGCAGCCGCTTCATAAAGGGCGTACCACTTTTCGTACTTACCGCCTTTTTCAAATTGCGGTTCAATACGCTCGATAAAATCTTTCAAGCTCATTAGCCTTCCCTCTCGATCGTATCTAAACAATCACGCAGGTATGTACCGTAGTCATACTTGCCTGGACATACGAAGGTACATAATGCCAAGTCTTCTTCGTCTAGCTCTAATGCACCCAGTGCAGCTGCACCATCGTAATCACCAGAAACTAAATCGCGAAGTAACATTGTCGGTAAGATGTCTAACGGAACAACACGTTCATAGTTACCAATCGGTACCATTGCACGGTCAGAACCACCAGTACTTGTGGTCATGTTGAACAGACCAGTACGGTTTAAGTGACCTAAGAATGCACGAGTGATAGAGAACTTATCGCTGCCAGGCATAGCCCAACCGAATAATTCTTTTTCATTACCTTCAAGCAACAAACTAATTTGTTGATGGTAACGACCAAGGTAAGCGTGAGGACCTGCAGCTTGACGACCACTTAATACTGATCCTGAGATAACACGAACGGTATTACCTTCAATTTCACCAGCAGTAAGTTCGTTAGTGCATGCACCTAAAACCGTACGAACGAGACGAGGGTTCTTAGCTTGTGGGCCACCAATAGCAACAACACGTTGAGTGTTAAGTTCGCCTTGGGTAAATAGCTGACCGATTGCAATCACATCTTGATAGCCAACATGCCACACAGTACGTGTTGCAGATGCAGGAAGTAAGTTATGTATATGAGTACCCACAAGGCCTGCCGGATGTTTACCAGCAAACTCTTCAACTTGAGCATTCCCAGTAGGAATATCTGCACCAGGCGCTTTAGCAATGAACACTTTGCCTTCAGTTAATTTTGCAAGCAGGGTTAAACCGTTTGCGAAATCTTCTTTATGCTCAGCAATCACAATTGCAGGATCTGCAGCTAGTGGTTGGGTATCTATAGCGGTGACGAAAATACCAGCGGCGACAGAGTCAACTGCAGGTACTTTACTGAAAGGGCGAGTACGCAAAGCTGTCCATAGACCTGATTCAATCAAGTTCTCTTTGACAACAGCTGCATCTAACGTGTTTAACGCGTCAGCACTGTATTGAGTAAAGCTGACTTTGTCGTCACCTTCCACTTCAATAACAACTGACTGAAGTACACGTTTAGCACCCCGGTTAATTTCTAATACAGTCCCACTAGCTAAAGCAGTATATTTTACACCTAGGTTTTTTTTATCTTCAAAAATAACCTGGCCTTTCTTAACTTTTTCGCCAACCTTGATTTTCATCGTTGGACGTAAGCCAATATACTCTTCACCCAAAGTGGCGACATTCTTAATGGCTGGGCCATTATGGATAACTTGCTCTGGGCCACCTGCTAGAGGTAGTTCCAATCCTTTCTTTATTGTAATCATATCCACAAGCACTACGTTTGAAGGAAAGACAATGCGCCGCGTTCCTACCCAAAAAATACAAAGTGTTAACAAACACTTCAGTGTTGAGCTAGCGCAGATTTATCACGGAAATGCGATCGCAATCACGCTGGTCGCGCGCATTTTACCTCAAAATGTGCGCTATCGCCACGAAAATAATAGGTGATTGAAATTTTTGATTGTTCATTTTTAAACAATTACACCTATTTAGGGTGTGGAATAGACTGATATCACGCGATTCGATGCAATAATCCAGCAACATGAGCACTATAGCATTAATTTTAAAAGAATTAATAGAGGAAGCGGTTTATCTATTTGTTAACATTTGTAGCAGTTAGTATGGGCTAATTAAGCCCATACTAAAGCACTTTTAAAACAGTAAGCTAGGTAATATAGAAGGGATTGTATTTTTTTAGAAACGTGCTTGATAGCCGAAATATGTCAACATTTCATCTTGAGCATTAATGCCTAAAGTAGACTGTTGACTCACTAAATCCTCATCAAGTACATTTTCTATACGTAAATACACTTCATGCACAGTAGAAATATGATAATTAGCGGCAATATCGACTTTCCATTGCCCGTCAAATTGTTCTCCACCATTAAATGCTGTCGCATATCCTAGCTCTGATTGATAAAGCCCTTGGGCCATAAAACTAAACGCTCCAACAATAACACCACCACTAATGGCTAATTGCTGCTCAGGCACCCAAGGCAATTGTTCGCCTTTCACATATAAACCAATTAAGTCGTTAACACCTGATTCAGCAAATTCAGCCTGGCTATACTGGTATTGAACGCTCAACGGAATGGAGAAACTCTCGAAAGCAAATTGGTAATCGGCAGATAAATCGACGCCATTAACACTCACGTCTTCAATATTTTCTTGCACATAACGCTGAGAATAGTCACATGCCATACTCCACATACAGCTAATGTGCTGATTATCGAAGTCTTGCATATAAAGGTTTACACCGAGATTAAGCGAGTCTGTCTGGTAAGTTAACCCAAGTTGATAATGCATTGACTCTTGCGCTTGTTGACTGGCATTGCCTGCTGAAGCTGCACTCCATGCTTGTTTCGCTGCAAGTGCCGCTTTCCAAGCGCCTGTAGTATAGGCAATTTCAAGTGATGGTATCCAACCGTCATCAGAGAAGTCTGCAGCTTCAATGCCATATGCTTCAACACTGACTTCACGAGTGGTACTGACATTTTCAAACGCCAACCCTAAGTTAAATGATAAAGCGCCATAATTTAATTTAGCATCGGCTGTGGTGGTAAACACATTCACATCATCAACATACGCCATTACAGCTTTATCTACATTGACACTGGAAAGGCTTCTATCGTCACTCCATAGCCAATCTTGTTGGCCAAATTTCATTTCAGCTTTATCTGAATGATACAGGGCACCGTATGTTACTTGATGCTCACCATACTGACTTGTTCCTTCAGTTTGCAGGCCGTAACCTGCATAGTGGTTATCTTCTAACATAGAAGAAAGATTATTGCTTCCAACTGGGTTGGTATCAAAGTCAGCGATGGCTTGCAACTCAGTCAAACCAATAAAGTTACCGTCTAATGCATTAAGCTGCGCTTTTTTCTCATCATAAGACTGGTAATAAAAGTCTGACACCATTTGAGTGCCACCGGTTAAATCAACGATATGGCTAACTTGGTACTTGTGACGCTGGCCTTCTTGCTGATCATTTTGCGTCGCAGAATATCGAGTACCTGGGTTCGTTCCCCAGTCTTGCGCTGTTAAGCCCACATTTGAATAACCGCTATCAGAGTCAGTGTACTGGTACATAAATTCGGTTTGCTGCGGATTACGCGCGCCAACTAAGCTATCAGCATTAATTTTAAACATAATGTCAGTTTGCGTTTGCTCATTATCAAAGCCGCTAACAAAACCGACTTCTTCAGCTGTGTTTTGATAATCCACCGCTAACATCATGCCGTATTCTTTATTCAATCCGCTGGCAATTGCACCTACGTGGCCATCACCATTTTCATTGATTTCAATATTTGCCTTACCGCCCAATTCATTTGGACTAATCTGCGCAGTCGTGTAATTAACATGACCAAAAGATCCCATGCCGCCTTTGGCCACATCTGTGAGAGTTAAAGCTGATATTTTGCTTTGTAGCGCTAAATTAGGCTGAAGTACAAGCTGAGGTGCTGCATAAGGAGAAGGAGAAAAACTAACACGATCTTGTGTAACAGCAATACCACTCATTGCGCCGCGGTGAGTAACTGCTGTCGCCTGTCCTTGACTGCTAGGCAACACTGTCATTCCTGAAAAAGCTAGCGGAATGGTGCTATCTCGATAATGCAGCGGAGCCGTCTGAGGCTGGGTTAGCACAACAGTATTGTTCGACTCATCCATTGAGGCTGTAACGGATGTTCCAGCAAAACTAGAACCTGAATGGCAAACAAAAAGCACAGCTGAAGCAATTACAGACAAGCTGAATTGGCTTTTAGACATGATTAACTCCCAAAATACATCATCAGCATCGTTATATTCGATGCTTTATTGTTATAAATAACGTCCTATTATCAACTGATAACAATAACGTTTTCACACAAATAAGAACAGTATTTTAATAATTAATTAACCTCATAAAAACAAAGCGACCGAAGCCGCTTTTGATAAATCTATGCTGTTTGCAAATTAAAACCGTTAAAGCGTTCCTAAAATATCATCGCTTAATTTCAAATCATCGTTACGATTGACGCTGACGCCTGCTGCGATAATAGCGCGAGCTATATCTTGAGCTTGTTCAAGTGAATGCATCTCAAATGTACCGCATTGGTATTCATTTAATTCAGGAATTTCAGTTTGCTCAACCACATTAAGCACATCTTCCATTGCAGCTAACCACGCATCTGCAACCATACGCTCTGATGGAACACCAATTAAACTCATGTAAAAGCCAGTACGACAACCCATTGGCGAGATATCAATAATCTCAACACTGTCACCATTTAAATGATCACGCATAAAGCCTGCAAATAAATGCTCTAAGGTATGAATGCCACGTTCACTCAAAATATCTTTATTCGGCGCACAAAAACGTAAGTCAAATACCGTAATGGTGTCACCTTTAGGTGTACTCATATGCTTAGCAACACGAACAGCAGGCGCGTCCATGCGTGTATGGTCAACGGTAAAACTATCAAGTAAAGGCATTACACATTCCTTAAGGTTGGCAAATAATCTGCTTGGCATCATAGCATCAAAATAAAATGCGAACAGCTAAGCAAACCATTGAAGATATCCATGCATATCACCTTCCAATGACAAGCTTATGACAATCGGTCAAACTTGAACCGCCCCATGGCTATTCATTGTAATTATTGATTGGGGTGATGCCGTCAAAATATAAGGCAATTAATGTGGTAATTGAAGAAGGTAAATTGGAGGCAATAAAAAACCCCATCCGCTGATGAGGTTTAAGAATAACTAACGTATTTTCACTGTATGACACAGTAAAAAATTAGCCTTTACAGTTCGGCGTTTTAGGCACTGTATCAAGGGCCTTCCACTCTTCTTGAGTATAAGCATTAATTGATAATGCATGAACACCATTGGCTAACTCTTCAGCTAAAACGCCGTTTACCGCGCGATGACGGGATATAAGACGTTGAGATTCAAACTCATCACTCACGACTACAACTTTAAAGTGTGTCTCAGAGTTTGGTGGTACATGATGACGATTACTTTCATTAAGTACGTCTAAATGGATTGGGCTAAAAGACTGGTTCAGTTTTTGGGTTATCACTTGTTCAACTGACATAACAAACTCTTTTTATCTACAATCTGAAAGGTTGAAGATTACTGTTTAACGTTTCAAAAATCAAACCGACATAAATTCAATAAGACATGTTTGGCAAAAAATGCTGACAATGCAAGCTTGCTCACTTTTTAACCCTAATTATTAACTTGAAAATTACTCATGAAAACCAACAACTAATTTGCGAAATGTAAGATTAATTCTCGGTTCAGACACTTTTAGGCGTTTTGGCACACTATGCTGCCAATTTTGCTGCATATCACCATGCATTATTAATAAATCACCAGAGTGCAATGTGAGCGTAAGCTTTTGCTGAGTAGCTTTATGCCTTAATACAAAATCTCTACTTGCACCAAGGCTTATCGACACTATGTCACTATTGGGCTCGATTTCTGGCTCATCATCACTGTGCCAACCCATGCTATCTGAACCATTCTGATAGCGATTTACTAATACGCCATTAGTATTCACATTAAGTTGCTGCTGCAATTGGTTTCTTAAACTCAATAATCCTTGCGGCCAAGGTGTTGGGGTTATCAGTAAGGATGAATACTGATAGGCACATCCATCATCAGCAAACCATACCTGTTTACGCGGAATAGGATGCTGTTTACCAAATACAGTAACCATAGGCTGTGCAAAAGGATACGTTAACGATTCAGTTAATAGCGCTTGCTGTTGCTGCAAGTTCAAAAACGTTTTAATTAACGTTACAGGTGCGATAGCTTGCTCAGACCTAGGACTGACATTTTTAAGCTCTTCTTTTGGTAATAGCCCTAAACCTAGCTGTTTCATCTCACTTTACCTATTGATTTATCGCATGTTTAATTTTGACAAGCTCACCTTTGTGACTAATCCTTAAGTATGCAAACAAGGTTTATTACATAATTTTAATATTCAGTATCACTTTATTATGAGAACCTAAAATCAATAAAGCATTGAGCTATTCTAGTTGTAAAATATACAGTTAAACGAAGCTTAGCCTTAACAGAGCGTTATGAACAAACAGCGCTTAATAAACAGCTCTTAATACACAGAACTCTAGCTAAACCGCACTTTGCTAGAACATGGATTTCAGCGTTAACAAGATAAATAATGGTATTTTATCGCACTTATGAAATGGATATTTACGTTAGCTATTAGTTTAATTCTTGGATTGAACGTCAGCATAGTTCAAGCTGACGCCCTTCATTTATCTGAAAACCATCCAGAACCCATCGGCTACTCTCTTTCCCAATATGTTGAAAAGGACAGGCTGAATGCTTCTCAAGCTTTTGAGCTTTTAAAAAAAGGAAAATTTAGTCCCGTTAATCAAAGTATCAGTAACTACGGTATTAATGCCAAACCGGTATGGCTGCACCTCACCATTAATAATGATGCCTCAGAACCCTTGAATCGAGTTTTGCATATTGATAATTATTGGCTCGACGAAGTCAGCGCCTTTTGGTTTGATAACGATACAATAGTCCACTTTGAGCACCAAGGCGACTTGTCACTTTACTACCAACAATCGGCAATGCAGCCGAGTTTTAACTTTAACTACAGCTACCCGATAGGCAAAACTGATGTGCTTATCAGAGTACAAACACCCGATCCGATGGCAGTTCCCGTTTATTTGTTTAACCAAAAAGAAATGCTTCAAAAAAGTGCTTTCAATAATTATAGTTACGGGTTTCTCTATGGCGCGATCACCGCTTTATTAATCTACAACTTCATTTTATTCATTGGCCTACGGCTCAAAAGCTATCTTTTTTATAGTTTGTATCTTGGTAACTTTTTACTGCTCCACTTTGCCTACAGTGGTCATGGTTCTTTATGGCTGTGGCCTAACTCTCCCTTATGGCAACAATGGTCAATTCCCCTGCTGATGGTGACCTTTTGTACTAGCGGGATTTTATTCGCTTGCCACTTTCTACGATTAAAATTTCAATTACCTACACTTAATCGGATTTTAAAAAGTTTATGCATCATTTTCCCAGTATTAATGCTGATGGCAGTAATGCTACAAGATAGAGTATTAGGACTCATATTTGCCTTTGATCTTATGCTGTTATTTAGTGGCCTAATGATTGTATTAGGTGTTTTGTCACTTAACTTTGGCAATATCTCTGCACGATTCTTTTTAATAGCCTCCATTTCTTCAATGTTGGGCATCGCTGTGACTTGTTTAGCGGTTTGGAATTATATCCCCTTTAATCATTTCACTTATCGCGCTGCTGAAGTCGGCTTTTTTATCGACGTATTATTGTTGGCCCTTGCCTTAACCGAACGATTTAGGCGAGTAGAAAATGAAAAAACCATCGCTGAAAAAATGGCCAATATGGATCCGCTCACCCGACTTAATAATCGTCGTGCATTCTACCAACTAGTCGAGCCAATGTTTGCCGAAGAAAAAATTCAAAAATCCGCTTCTATTTTAATGATAGATATTGACCTATTTAAAGGGATTAATGATACCTATGGCCATAACTTTGGTGATGAAGTTTTGGTTAAAGTCGCTACTTTAATCAGAGATACATTGCGAAAAGATGATGTACTAGCACGCTGGGGCGGTGAAGAATTCATCATCTTTTTACCCCACACACAAGAACAAGAAGCCAATACGCTTGCAGCAAGATTGTGTGAGAATATCGCTAAGCTGCCATTCACCCAATCACAACGTAAAATCAATGTCACTGCCAGTATTGGTATTGTTACAAGCTGCAGTGCGATCAATCAGTTGCCCATGTTAATTGAAGTTGCCGATAAACATTTATATCAAGCTAAACGCTCAGGGCGAAATCAAATCTGTGGCGGACTTTCACCAGATGTAAATCGTGCCGTGAGTTAATGTCTAAGGTTATGGGTTATGGGTTATAGGTTATGGGTTATGGGTTA
>NZ_MCUF01000039.1:0-43390 GCF_002873615.1 Shewanella sp. 10N.286.51.B7 | reverse complement strand
ATGAAAAAAGCCAAAGAAGGCAAATGTGGTGAAGGTAAATGCGGCGGCGATATGAAAAAAGCTGCTGAAGGTAAAGCTAAAGAAGGTAAGTGTGGTGAAGGTAAATGTGGCGGTGCTAAGTAATTAGTTTGCTTATTTATTTACTTTAGCGGATAAACATTTTTTTACCCCATAGAGTGTTTATTGTCAGCGTAAAGTACGTCATGATAAGGCCTGTTATGCAGGCCTTTTTAATTGATAAAAAGTCATAAATGGAGTGTTGTAATGGCAAAGCAAGCAACAGTGGGGCTGGGTTTACGCCGAGAGATGCTTGATGAGTTTTGTCAGCAAGTACCTGATGAAATCGACTTCTTTGAAGTCGCACCTGAAAATTGGATGACTCTGGGTGGCAAATTTGGCAAACAGTTTAGGCAGTTAACTGAACAGCACGAGTTTTTTTGTCATGGACTTTCTTTATCAATTGGTAGCCCTGAAAAGCTTGATACTGATTTCGTTAAAAACATCAAAGCCTTTCTCGACTTACATCAAATCAATATTTACTCAGAACATCTTAGCTACTGTTCTGGTACGGGCCATATGTATGACTTGATGCCAATCCCGTTTACAGAAGAAGCGGTCAGTTACGTAGCCAAAAGAATTAAGCAAGTTGAAGATATTTTAGAACGGCCTTTTATTCTTGAAAATGTTTCTTTTTACGCAGCGCCTGGGGCGCAGATGAATGAACAACAATTTGTTAATGCTGTCCTTACTGAGGCGGACTGTAAATTACTACTCGATGTCAATAACATCTATGTGAACTCCATTAATCACCAATATGACGCTGCACAATTTTTAGCGTCAATGCCAACTGATCGTATCGAATACATGCACATTGCAGGTCATTATGAAGAAACACCTGAATTGATGGTAGATACTCACGGCGCAGATGTTATCGATCCTGTATGGGCCCTTTTACAACAAAGTTACCAGTTGCATGGGGTATTTCCGACATTATTAGAGCGAGACTTTAACATTCCTAAAACACCAGAGTTATTGCTTGAGATTAATCAAATCCATCAATATCAGCAGCAAGCGTTAACTGCAACAAAGATCAGGAGTGCTTAATGAACTTTATTGACACTCAACAATCCTTTATGGATTACATTCGCGACCCTAGTAACCCATTACCAGATGGGTTGACGTTAGAGCGGATGACAGTATACAGAGAACTTTTTTTCAATAATGTTGATGGCTTTGTCTCTGGTGCGTTTCCAGTTTTAAAGTCACTTTATACTGATGACGCATGGCGTAAGCTTATACAGGCATTTTTTGTTAGTTTTGATTGTAAAACACCGATATTCATCGAAATATCTCAAGAGTTTATTGCGTTCCTACAAACCTGTTATCAAACGGTAGATTACGATCCAGCTTTTATGGTGGAGTTGGCGCATTATGAATGGTTAGAGTTATACATTGCCACCGTATTTGATAATGAAAACGAACAGCCTCTATCAGCTGAAATGATAACGGAGTTGCCCCTAAGCTTATCTTCTAAGGCTACTGTGACTCAGTATCACTATGAAGTGCAGCATATTAGTGTTGATTATCAACCAACAGAGCCTAGTGAACAAGCATACAGTTTTTGCGTATATCGAGATGTTGATGATGAAGTGGTGTTTTTACAATTAAACCCGCTTACGGCCCAAGTCCTCGGTTTTATCAGTCAAACCGATAATTGCTACTTGAGTGATATTATTGGTTGGTTACAAACTTCCTACCCGCAAATGAGCAGTGAAGCCTTATCAAATGGTTGCTTGCAGATGCTGCAGCAATTGGCAGAGAAGGGCATTATTTGCACGATAAATAATCTAGATAAAGCAGAATAAATGGCACAGTTATTTTATGGTTTTTATTGACGACCTTTTTACTTACAATAGCGCGAATTTTGTGATCCAGTTCACGCTGCCAGAAGGTGGTTAACAATACTCTTAGGAATCTAATAACATGAGTCAGCCGTTTAAAGACCCATTTAACATTTTGTATTTTATTGGTTTTATCCTTGTTTTGCTATTACCAACATTACCAGCTTCTATTTCAGCTTTGAGACTTGCAGGCTTAATTTAACTGCCAATCTCAGTTATTATACCGGACTATTTTTGATAGTATCGGTTACCCAAAAACCATTCTATTGAATGGTTTTTTTGATTTGGCCCTGGAGAGATATGTCGTTAAAGCGCGGCTTTTTTGTGATTGTTGGTTTAACCAGCGTAACGCTAGGTACAATTGGTATTGTCGTGCCATTGCTACCCACAGTGCCTTTTATCTTGCTTGCGGCATATTGTTTTGCACGCTCAAGTGACAGACTTCATCATTGGTTAATGACCCATCCATGGTTTTCTCAAGGTTTGAATGACTGGCAAAACAAACGATCAATAAATAAAAAGTTAAAGCGCAAAGCCATGATTATGACAACGTTAAGTTTCGTCGTCAGTATTGCTATCGTGCCATTATTGTGGGTACAAATCATGTTGGTTTGTATGTTATGTGTGCTATTGCTTTTTATGTGGCAGATCCCAGAGTTAGATTAAAAGTTGCTGGTATTTTGCTCGTTAGTTGCAACTCTTCTCAAACATGCTTACTATCAGCCAAATCGAGTGATATGCCAGATACTATATTTGCAAATTCAGTTTAATCAGAATTGCACCATGGCTATTAATCCATTCCTTTTTAAATAGACGAATCAATATGACTATGAATCCAACCAGCTTAGCGTTAATCAAAGACAGCATTAAAGCCATTCCTGATTATCCAATTCCAGGCATTATGTTTCGCGATGTCACCAGCTTATTAGAAGATGCAGAGGCTTATAAAGCGACCATCGCATTATTTGTTGAACACTATAAGTCGCTTGGATTTACCAAAGTGGTTGGCACTGAAGCGCGTGGCTTCTTATTTGGTGCACCATTAGCATTGGAACTGGGTATTGGCTTCGTTCCTGTACGTAAGCCAGGCAAACTACCAAGAAAGACGATTTCGCAAACCTATGATCTTGAATACGGCAAAGACACATTAGAAATCCACGTTGATGCCATCAAACCAGGTGATAAAGTACTTGTAGTTGATGATTTGCTTGCAACTGGCGGCACTATCGAAGCTACTGTAAAGTTAATTCGTGAACTCGGTGGCGATGTTGCTCATGCTGCATTTGTTATCTCATTGCCTGATATTGGCGGCGAGAAGCGTATCGAAGCGTTAGGTATCGATATCCTAACCTTATGTGAGTTTGAGGGCGAGTAAACCTCTTTAGCACTCTACTGGGCAGGGCAGTGTTGAACATTGCTCTGCTTGCTCTATTTGTTACATCGGTTATGGCATTGACTATCGCAACGATTAACGAATAAGTTGAAACTCTTCAGATTAAACCCATCACGCTGTTCAAGGTTCCGATTCGATTTGATGGAATTGGTATAATACTTCGCCAAACCCACCCAGCAAATAGTGTATCAATAGCGCCAGAATCACTTGCATGTTATTGTTATTTTTATTTTCGGGTAAAATTAATCGTAATCATCCCGTTTTATTAAAGCTTGGGGAATTCCATGTCTTATCAGGTGTTAGCCCGTAAGTGGCGCCCTGCAAAATTTGAAGAAATGGTAGGACAATCACACGTCTTATTAGCTCTAACAAATGCATTAACTCAGCAGCGCTTACATCACGCATACTTATTTACCGGCACTCGAGGTGTCGGTAAAACCAGTTTAGCTCGGCTATTTGCTAAAGGATTAAACTGTGAACAAGGCGTAACATCAACGCCTTGTGGTGTATGTTCTAGTTGTGTTGAAATTGCCCAAGGGCGTTTTGTCGACTTAATTGAAGTCGATGCGGCGTCGCGTACCAAAGTGGATGACACCCGTGAATTACTGGACAATGTACAGTACAAGCCATCACGTGGTCGCTTTAAAGTGTACCTTATCGATGAAGTGCACATGCTATCTCGAAGTAGTTTTAATGCCTTGCTTAAAACGCTTGAAGAGCCGCCTGAGCATGTTAAATTCCTGCTTGCTACAACTGACCCGCAAAAACTACCAGTTACGGTATTATCTCGCTGTTTGCAGTTTAATTTAAAAAGCCTTTCTCAAGATGAAATTGCTAAGCAATTAGACTTCATATTGACTCAAGAGCAATTAGAGTACGAACCTCAAGCACTAGACTTACTGGCTAAAGCTGCGAACGGCAGTATGCGAGATGCATTAAGCCTAACGGATCAAGCAATCGCATTTGGCAGTGGCCAAGTAATGCATCAACAAGTTCAATCTATGTTGGGCAGTATTGATGCGCAGCAAGTGCTGGCACTATTAAAAGCGCTGTGTGATGCAGATGTCGCCAATTTGATGCAGACCATTCAACAGGTTCTAAGTTTTGGCGCAGATGCCGACGAAGTGTTACGCAGCTTATTAGAGCTATTGCATCAGATAACCTTGAGCCAGTTCGCCCCCGCTGCAGCGCAGCAATCATTATACAGCGAACATATTTTAGCTTTTGCTGAGCAATTAACGCCTGAGCAAGTTCAGCTCTACTATCAATTATTGTTAACTGGCCGCAAAGAACTGGCGTTTGCACCTGATCCTAAATCAGGGTTAGAAATGGCATTGTTGCGAGCAATTGCCTTTGTACCTGAAAAACCAGTAAAGCGTTGGTACACAGATGATGCCGCGCAAATAAGTTTGCCTGCAGCACCTAGCGCCGAAACAATTGCTGCATCAGCGATTAAATCAGTTGCGACAGCGGAAGTTAAGCCTGAACTGAAACCAGAGTCAGAACCAGAACTAACACCAAAACCAGAACTTAAACCAGAGCTTAAACATGAACCTGAGTTAATGGCTCAATCAGCTGATGCTCCTGCAACAGAAGATAAGTCTGATGCAGCGCTTGCGGCTGAACAAGCCATATTGTTAAGCCAAGCCAGCAGTTTAGGCTTTGAGCAACAAGCAGTCACTCAACAAAAGCTTGAGCAAAAGCCCGAGCAAGAAGTAGAGTCGAAGACTGAACAAGTAACAAATCAAGTACCGGTACAAGAGGTGCAAACACCAGAGTCGCAGCCTCAGTTACCATCAAATGACCATGATGGCATGCCGATGGATACTTATGAGCAATTTGCGCAAGCAAGCGCTGAAGGCTCAATGGATGATTATCAGCATGATGATATGAGTGCTTTCTCTGACAGTCAGTATACCGATGCTCAATTAGCAGCGAACTCGCAACAAACGCGAGCTGTTGAAACTAACGCGGCCGTTATTTCAGAAACAGCATCTGAAGCAGCACCAAACCCTACACCAGAGCCAACGGCGGAAGAAACGGCAGATTTAGATGCTTTGCTTGATGCCGTGTTGGCCACCAATGATTCATTAAAAGCTGACGTAAACTCACTGGCAACGGAAGGTGAGCAAGCAAAAAAGCAACAGGCGGCAGCGAGTCCTAGTATAAAGGTACCCGCACCACGCAGTAAAAATGCCGCAGAAGGAAATGCAACAATTGAGTCATCTGATATAGGTGACAGCAATCAGGCAAAAACGTCGGTTGATAGTGCTGTTGACTCTGTTAATAATGAAAACGATAAAGCGCCGTGGGTTAAACCAGAAGGGGCGATTGAGCCGCCTATGGCTCAAGCCTTATTAACAAAAGAAAGCATCACTGAAAATGCTCAAGATACTGAGCAAGTTGCCCTTAATAGTGATACAAGTTCGAGTGGTGAGGCACATTCTGCTACGAATCACCTCGAACCGGTAGGACATGGTCAATCTGAGACTGTTTCTGCAACGACTGCAGCACCTCAGTCATTAGCACCTCAATCATTAGCACCTCAATCATTAGTACCAACTGCAACGAAGGATACACAGCCTTCAACGGCACTGGCGATAAACGGTGAGCACGATATATCTGGTGATGAGCTAGACTTACATTGGTATAAAGTGATGGCATCGCTGAGTATTGGCGGTCGTGTAAGACAATTAGCGGTCAATTCTGTTTGTCAGCGCTTAGATAATCCCATTCCGTTATTGTTAAAGCCTGATCAGAAGCATCTAGCAGCAGATGTGGCTATTGACCAATTACAGATTGCGTTAACAGAGCATTTTGGTGAGTCAACAACTGTTGAAGTGACAGTCGGTTTAGACAGAAAACATGAAACGCCCCTAGAATTAAGAAAAAGATTCCATCGTGAATTATTAGCTAATGCAAATTACGCTTTAATTAATGATGACAAAGTACAATGGATGTTCACACGATTGGCTGCGCAGTTAAATCCGGATACCTTGGTGTATCCCGCAGAGAAATTACAGGCCATTGGTCAACAAATTCCAGCTTTAGTTGCACAATAAATGGGCTAAAGCGGTAGCAGCTTCAAAAGTTTGATAGCAATAAACTGAGATTTATTGCCAATTTATTTTTTTTCAGTAAGATTAGCCCCACTTTGGCTGCTTGCTAATAACCTAATTAAGAGAAAAGACTATGTTTGGAAAAGGCGGTATGGGCAACTTAATGAAACAAGCCCAACAGATGCAAGACAAAATGGCTAAAATGCAAGAAGAGATCGCTCAATCAGAAATGACTGGTGAAGCGGGTGCAGGTTTAGTTAAAGTCACTATGACAGGTGCACACAACATCCGTAAAGTGGATATCGATCCAAGCTTGATGGAAGATGACAAAGAGATGTTGGAAGACCTTATTGCTGCAGCATTCAACGACGCAGCACGTCGCATCGAAGAAAATCAAAAGACTAAAATGGCAGAAGTCACCGGTGGTATGCAATTACCGCCAGGAATGAAAATGCCATTCTAAGACAACAAATTACTGGCTAAGCATTTAGCTAAGCTCGATTGTTGAATCAATTAAAAGCCCAAGTCATCGACTTGGGCTTTTTGTTAGAAACTGATTTCAACCATCTTTTACAATGCCCCCAGCGGACGTTGAGCGCCAGCATAATGGTTGCCCATTTTAATAAGTTATAGATAATAAGTGTTTAGATAATAGGTGTTTAGATAAAAGGATAATAACTTGGGCATTTTCACTTAAAGCGGCGTTAAGTGTTCGATGTGTTCTCAAGCGCCTGTATTTTATCTGCAATTAATTCAGCTTCAGCTGTGATCATTGAATAGGATTTAATATCTCCCTTCCTTTGGGCATGCATCGCTTGTTCAAGCTTGATTTCATAGGCTTTATTGAGCTTCTTTAATGGGTCACGTTTGAATATTGACAACATGTGGTTCACCTGATGATTCATTGTTTATTTCTAATACGTTGCCCATTGAAGTTTGGTTTAACAACTAAAGTTAAAACATAGCAGACGATTAAATTTATAAAATAAAGAAACCGCTGGTTGTCTTCGAGGTGTGCAGGGGTCGGTTATATGTATAAATCTCCACAAATATCATTGTACTTTTATATACATTTTTTATATGTGCTAGTGTGCGATGACTTATAGCGAGTTGTGTTAATAATGCATTGTAAGGTACTGTACTAGCATCGGAAGTAACCAATTGGAAAGTAGGGGAATATAATGACAAGTCGTGTATATGTATTGGCTCAGTTTAAGCCGAAAGCGGGTAAGGAAGCTGAATTATTTGAAATACTGAAAGCGCTTGAGCCTGACTCATATCGTGAAGAAGGTTGTATTCAATACATGCTTACTCGACAAATCGATCATTCAAGTGCAAGTCGAAATGAATACCCAATCGTTTTTAATGAAATTTGGGATAATGCAGATTCATGGTCCGCACATGGTCGTAGGAAGCAAATTCAACATTTCTTTGAAACCCAAGTTAAGGCTGAAACGGGGTTGGTTGACGATGCTATCGTTACTGCATACACCGATGAAGGCTATGAGTATGATGCCCCAATCTACGAGTAATGCCGCACTAGCGTAATTCATTTCACTCATATAACTCGTTTAACTGATTTTATTAAAAGCTTGAAGCAGAGAGCCCCTGCAGCGGGACTCTCTGCTTAATATGCTCTGTGGTTTTAGCCCCAGTGGTTTTAGCCCCTGTGATTTTGCCATCTGGGTTCTCTGTCTTCTGTGACGTAAGCCATCTCGCCACTCAATAAGATTTACTCACCATCATTCCCTTTATTCGTTTTTACCCATCTGTTTTATTTGTTTTACATTATATTTTTAAGATATTTTTCTTAAAATTTAATGGTTTACTATGTGATTTACCGATGGAATCTAATTGAGGTATGGCAGGCTACTGAGGTCATATGAGGTCATATGAGGTCCAACTTAAGTATTCAATACTGTACCTCAGGTTAAAAATATTTGACACGACTAAAAAGTAAGCATAAATTATATATAGGTTAAATATTTTTTACATGGAGTGGGGTATAGTTAACATGAGTAATTTGCAAAAGGTACATCAGTGGTTGCAAGAAACCAGTTTTAGAGAAGTGACGCTGTCAGTGGATTTAATTGTGACGGGTTATATTTTTTATATTTACTTAAGCAGAATGTATTATGCATCAGCTGAAGAATTGGCCTCAACCGTATGGATTTCTGGAGTGTTATTGGAGGTGATCATTTATTCGGTTGTACTGATGGTCATCAGTTATATCGCCTTAGCGTTTGTGAGCGATGATGAACTTAATCAACCTATGGATGTACGTGAAAAGCAAATTAATTTAGTCGGTTATAAATACTCTGCGATGATCTTACAAGTTGGTGTTGTACTGGCAATGGTACAATATGGTATTGAACAACAGGCTGAGACGATACTGTTTGAAACGATTCCTCATTTGCCGCTGCATATCTTACTGGTGGCTTTTTTAACCGCAGAACTCGCTCATTATGGCGTACAATTATATAAAGGGCGTACGGGTGATATTTATGGGTAAAAATGATGCAGGGGTAGGGATATCTAACTCTATTCGCACCTTACGCTTTTTACATGATGAAATGACACAGAAACAATTAGCTGAATTAATTGGTGTTACAAGACAAACCGTGATGGCCATAGAGTCAAATAAGTATTCACCCACGCTGGAAGTCGCCTTTAAAATTGCAGAGGTATTTAATTTGCCCTTAGAGGAGGTTTTTCGGTATCGCTCAACCGCTGATTAACTGGCTGTGAGTTTATTAATGAGTCTTATAAAGGCGAATTCTAAAGCCAATAGCCAAGATACTCTTTGCAATCTTTAACGCTTACGATAATAATTCACCCATTCTTCAGCCGATGTTTATTATCGATGCTGATACCATTTTTTAGTGCACTTGCACTGCTAAGGCAGTTTTTAGGTTATGAAATTTAGTCCTCTTGTCGATGAGTTAATTGAATCGTTACGTTGTTTACCTGGTGTTGGGCCTAAGTCTGCTCAACGTATGGCGTTTCAATTATTAGAGCGTAACCGCAAAGCTGGGCAAAAGCTTGCCACTGCGCTAGAGCGTTCGATGAGTGAAGTTGGCCATTGTCAGGCTTGTAGAACCTTTACTGAACAAGATTTATGTCCTATTTGCAGTAGCCCTAAACGCGGTACTGCAGGAACCATTTGTGTGGTAGAAACCCCTGCTGATGTGTTGGCTATCGAAGCTGGCGGCCACTTTATGGGGCGTTACTTTGTCCTGTTAGGCCATTTGTCGCCCCTTGATGGCGTCGGACCAGAAGAGTTAGGTCTGGCTTTACTTGAAAAGCATTTATCATCAGAAGATGTGACCGAACTTATTTTAGCGACTAACCCAACAGTCGAAGGCGACGCAACTGCGCACTTTATCGCTGATATTGCTCGTCGTCATAATGTGGTAATTAGCCGCATTGCCCATGGTGTTCCTGTGGGTGGAGAGCTTGAGTATGTCGACAGTACCACACTGGCTTTATCATTTAATGGTCGTATTCCGTTATAAACTGATGCTTTTGATTTAACACTTCTAAGCTGATTGTTTGAATTCAAAACTGTGAATATGTCCTGAATCTAGAGTTAATTCTTACCTAAAGAACGGTCTAATTATCAGCTTCGTGTCAAAATTGAATATTAAAGGGCTAATTTAGCCCTTTTTGCGTTTTTTTTAGGCATCAGAAAAAAATCCCCTTGAAAACTCATTTTCACGCCCCATTTCCTAGGTAACAAAGAATTTTAATTGTATTGAAAGCTTAACCGGTTTCAGTGCAATTGCAGTATTAACGTTAAACCAAGGGAAATTTTCATGTCTCAACAAGAAACACATGGCTTTCAAACCGAAGTAAAACAACTTCTTCATCTGATGATCCATTCTTTATATTCAAATAAAGAAATTTTCTTACGTGAACTAGTTTCAAATGCGGCCGATGCGGCTGATAAGTTGCGTTACCTTGCATTAACCGACAACACCTTATTTGAAGACGATACTGAACTGCGTGTTCGTATCAGTACCGATAAAGAAAAAGGCACCGTTACGATTGAAGATAATGGTATCGGTATGACACGTGATGGTGTGATTGAACATTTAGGTACGATTGCAAAATCAGGTACGGCTGATTTCTTCAAAAACTTGTCTGGTGAAGAATCAAAAGATTCACAACTTATTGGTCAGTTCGGTGTAGGTTTCTACTCTGCATTTATCGTTGCAGACAAAGTAACGGTTCGTACTCGTGCTGCTGGCGCCGATGTTAACCAAGGTGTTGTGTGGGAATCAGAAGGTGAAGGCGACTTTACTGTCGATACCATTACTAAAAACAGCCGTGGTACTGAAATCACTCTACATTTACGTGATGAAGAAAAAGAATACGCAGACGATACACGTTTACGTTCAATCATTACTAAGTACTCTGATCATATCTCAGTACCAGTAGAAATGTTTGAAGAAGGCACACCTGCGGTTGAAGCGACTGAAGAGGGCGGTGAAGCGATTCCTGCTACTGAAGGTCAGTGGAAGCCAATGAACAAAGCCACTGCGCTTTGGACTCGTAGCAAGTCAGACATTTCTGATGAAGAGTATCAAGAATTCTACAAGCATATTTCGCACGATTATGGTGATGCTGCTAGTTGGTCTCATAACCGCGTTGAAGGTAAGCAAGAGTACACAAGTCTACTGTATATCCCGAGCAAAGCGCCGTGGGATATGTTTAACCGTGATGCGAAAAACGGCCTTAAATTATTTGTTCAACGTGTATTCATCATGGATGACGCAGAACAATTCATGCCGACTTATTTACGTTTCGTTAAAGGGTTAATCGACTCAAACGATTTACCATTAAACGTGTCTCGTGAAATTTTACAAGACAACAGCGTAACCAAAGCACTTCGTGGTGGCGTGACTAAGCGTGTATTAGGCATGCTTGAAAAAATGGCTAAAAATGATGCTGAGAAGTATCAAACATTTTGGGCTGAATTTGGTCAAGTATTAAAAGAAGGACCAGCAGAAGATTTCGCTAACCGCGAACGCATCTCTGGTTTACTTCGCTTTGCTTCAACTCACAATGACACTGCAGCCACTGACGTATCGCTAGATGACTACATTAGCCGTATGAAAGAAGGTCAAGACAAGATTTATTACATCGTGGCAGACAGCCATGAAGCGGCTGCAAACAGCCCACACCTTGAATTACTGCGTAAGAAAGACATTGAAGTTCTGTTAATGTCAGAGCGCATCGATGAGTGGTTAATTAACCATTTAACTGAATTTAAAGATAAGAAACTGCATTCAGTAACCCGTGGTGATTTAGAACTTGGCGAACTTGAAGATGCAGCTGAAAAAGAAGCTCAAGAAAAATTAGCTGGTGAAGCTGAAGGGCTAGTCGAGCGTATGAAAACAGCATTGGGCGCTAAAGTTGCAGACGTTAAAGTGACGTCTCGTTTAACTGATACGCCTGCGTGTGTTGTTGCTGGTGAAGGTGAAATGTCATCGCAAATGATCAAGTTGATGCAATCAGCTGGTCAGCCAGTACCTGAGTCTAAGCCAACGTTTGAAATTAACCCGCATCATCCTCTTGTTGAGCGTTTGAACAATGAGCAAGATGAGCAGTTATTTGCTAACTGGGCTGACTTGTTGCTTCAGCAAGCACAACTTTCTGAAAAAGGCAGCTTAGCGGATCCATCTGCATTCATTAAGCTAACCAATGAAATGCTAGTTGCTAGCTTGAAGTAAACATTCTTCATTATAAAAAAGCGGACCGAGTGTCCGCTTTTTATTAGCATTCATTTATAGCCAGTGTGATACTGGTTTGAAGGATGGCTAACAAGGATCCACGATGGAACATATTATTAATTTAACCAAAGAGAACATTCAGCAGGTTGTTGATGCCTCAATGGATAACTTTGTTGTTATGTCTTTTTGGGCGCAGCAACAGCCTGAAAGTGTGCAAATGCTGCAGCTGATGGAGCAAATTGCCAACGAGCAAGCGGGTCGCTTTATTCTCGCTAAAGTGAACTGCGAAGCTGAGTTAGAAATTGCCAACTACTTTCAAATTCAAAGTTTACCGACGCACCTTGTGTTAAATAAAGGCCAGCCGATAGATGGTTTTGCTGGTACTCAAAGTGCCGAGCAAGTTAATGAGCTATTGAATAAGCATTTACCCGCACTATGGGTTCAAGATGTGAACGCCGCTAAAGCCATTTTAGCTGACGAAAATGTCACTAAAGAAAAGTTAGAAGAAGCGTTAGCACTACTAAAAAGCGGTTACGCCGATTCAGGTGAAAAAGCTGAGGTTGGGTTATATCTTGTTGATACCTATTTACAACTGGGGGGATTAGCTGAAGCCAAAACCCTGCTAGCAACCATAGGCCTTGCCGATCAAGACAGTTATTATCAAAATCTTAAAGCTAAGCTGACTTTGGCAGAAGATGCCGCTGACACTCCAGAAATTCGTCAGTTACAACAAGCCCTTGAGCAGCAACCGGACAATGCTAACCTTTCAATTGATTTAGCCAAAGCGCTTAATCAAGCTAATCGCGGTGAAGAAGCACTAGACAGTTTATTTGTGATTTTACAAAAAGATTTGTCGGCAGCTGATGGCAAAGTTAAACAAGTGTTTATGGAAATACTTACAGCGTTAGGCCAAGGCAACACCTTAGCGAATCAGTATCGCCGTCGTTTATATAGCTTACTGTATTAAACGCAACCCTTTTATGTACGTCATGACGTATTAGATATTGGTCTAACTCTTTCGCTTTTAACCTTCTAAACAGAGGTTAAATGTGCGAGAATCGCGGCCTAAAAATATGAAAGCAATAAAGAGGACTTTTGAGATGCGCATTATACTATTGGGTGCCCCTGGTGCCGGTAAAGGTACACAAGCTCAGTTTATTATGGAGCAGTACGGTATCCCACAGATCTCAACTGGTGACATGCTTCGTGCAGCAATTAAAGCTGGCACAGCATTAGGCTTAGAAGCCAAATCAGTGATGGATGCGGGCCAGTTAGTATCAGATGATCTAATTATTGGTTTAGTTAAAGAACGCATTGCACAAGATGATTGTGTTAAAGGTTTCTTATTAGACGGTTTCCCACGCACAATTCCTCAAGCAGATGCGATGGTTGCTAATGGTATCGAAATTGATCACGTTATCGAAATTGATGTACCAGACGAAGAAATCGTTAAACGTATGAGTGGCCGTCGTGTTCACTCTGGTTCTGGTCGTGTTTATCACCTCGTTTACAACCCACCAAAAGTGGAAGGTAAAGATGATGTGACGGGTGATGATTTAGCTATCCGTCCTGATGATGAAGAAACCACAGTACGTAAGCGTTTAGGTATTTACCACGAGCAAACTAAACCGTTAGTAGAGTACTACGGTAAAGTGGCTGCTGAAGGTAATACTCAGTACACTAAGTATGATGGAACACAAACTGTTGCCGCTGTAAGCGAGCAAGTTAAACAGTTACTAGGTTAATCGCCTACGTTATGTGTTAAACAACGGTATCCAATTGCTGTTGTTCATAAAAAAGCCTGCATTGCAGGCTTTTTTATGGCATAAATAAAATCAACATCACAAAATATAACAAAGATAGATATCTATCTTGGTGTTGATTGTTTTTGTGTTAAAATTAGCGTTTGGTAATAAGCAAAATGCCGTTTCAATCCATTATCCTTTATAGCACGGATGCCTACTCAGAGAGTTTAAGATGAAGTTTCCTGGTCAACGCAAATCTAAGCATTATTTTCCGGTAAATAACAGAGATCCGTTACTGGCTCAGTTAACCCAACAAGAGCAGTCAGTATCGACTTATATTTGCGGTATCGACCAAACCTTGGTAGATATTGAAGCTAAAGTAGAAGACGAGCTATTAAGCCGTTATGGTCTGCCAAAAGGGAATTCAACCCTGATTGATGACCAACAAGCCCATGAGCTTTATCATGAGCTAAAAAACAATGAGATGATCAGTGACGAGTTTGCTGGTGGCACCATTGGCAATACAGTTCACAACTACTCCATATTGGCTGATGATCGTTCAGTACTGTTCGGTGTGATGAGCCAAAATATCATGGTTGGTAGCTATGCATACCGTTACCTATGTAATACCTCTTCGAAAGTTGATTTGAACTACCTGCAACCCGTTGATGGCCCTATTGGCCGTTGTTTTACCCTTATCTCTGAAGATGGCGAAAGAACATTTGCGATTAGTAAAGGTTCAATGGATAAACTCACCCCTGAGTATATCGATAAGGAAGTGGTACAAAACAGTTCAGCTTTAGTGATCACGGCGTATTTAATGCGTGCAAGTGAAGGCGATGGCATGACATCAGCTGCGATGCAAGCGATCGAGTATGCTAAAGCGGCTGATGTGCCAGTAGTGCTTACATTAGGTACGCGCTTTTTAATTCAAGAAGATCCAAAATGGTGGCAGGATTTCATTCGTGACAATGTGACTATTTTGGCGATGAATGAAGATGAAGGCGAAGCGTTAACAGGCTTTAGTGACCCGTTACTAGCGAGCGATGCAGCACTAGAGTGGGCTGATATGGTACTTTGTACAGCAGGTCCGTTAGGCTTATACACTGCAGGTTATACTGAAGATTCTGAAAAACGTGCAACGAGCCATACTTTATTGCCGGGCGCCATTCCAGAATTTAACCGTTTTGAGTTTTCTCGTCCTAAATTAAAAGCAGATTGTGAAACGCCGATAAAAGTATTTGCGCATATTTCTCCTTATATGGGCGGACCTGAATTAATCAGAAATACCAATGGTGCAGGCGATGGCGCATTAGCTGCATTACTGCATGATTTATCGGCGAATACCTTCCATAAAACCAATGTACCTGGTTCAAGTAAACATCAGCGTGATGGTTTGTGTTATTCGTCATTCTCGCAAGTATGTAAATACGCTAACCGTGTGGCTTATGAAGTATTAGCACAACATAGCCCAAGATTGTCTCGCGGTCTTCCAGAACGAGAAGATAGCTTAGAAGAGTCATACTGGGAAAGATAATATTTCTGTAGTTTTACAACGTTTTTAAATTTGTTTAAAAGGCGACCATAGCAGTATGGTCGCCTTTTTTATTGGCATTGATAATAAGTAAATAAGCACAAGATGTACTTGGTTGATGAGATAAAATTAAGTAGGATGTTGAGGTAACTGGCAACTACCTCGTTGTAAGTAGAATTATTGGCCAGTGAACAACTGCTAATAAAAATGGCAACTAAATCAAATTCTAAAAGCTAATTGGAGAGCATTGTGAAGGGACAAATCTTAAGAGAGATGAAAGTACTTAAGGCTATTGAACCAGCTTATGAAGTTGAGCGCCGAGTGGCTTTTCTTAAAACTAAATTAGTTGAAGCGCACGCTCGCTGTTTAGTGTTAGGTATCAGTGGTGGTGTTGACTCATCTGTCACGGGAAGATTATGTCAATTAGCGGTTGATAGCTTAAATGAATCAAATTCAGAGCAAGTTTATCAATTCGTAGCAGTGCGCTTGCCTTATCAAGTTCAAAAAGATGAAGATGAAGCGCAATTGGCGTGTCAATTTATCCAGCCTTCAAAGCAAGTGACCGTCAATATTGCTGATGGTGTGGTTGGTGTGCATAACGCTACAGTATCCGGGCTTGAGGATGCTGGGATCGCGGTAGCTGAAAATGACAATCTCGATTTTGTTCGTGGTAACGTTAAAGCCCGTATGCGAATGATTGCTCAGTATCATATTGCTGGCCTTACTGGTGGTCTAGTGGTTGGTACCGATCATAGCGCTGAAAATATTACTGGTTTTTACACCAAATTTGGTGACGGCGCTTGTGATTTAGCGCCATTATTTGGTTTAAATAAACGCCA
This sequence comes from Shewanella sp. 10N.286.51.B7, assembly GCF_002873615.1. Classification (NCBI taxonomy): domain Bacteria; kingdom Pseudomonadati; phylum Pseudomonadota; class Gammaproteobacteria; order Alteromonadales; family Shewanellaceae; genus Shewanella; species Shewanella sp. 10N.286.51.B7. Next base: position 27,184 of record NZ_MCUF01000039.1, on the reverse strand, counting down.
AGTACGCCAGCTAGCGAGCTTTTTAGGTGCGCCAGATGTACTTGTTAAGAAAGCACCAACAGCGGATTTAGAAGATGATAAACCGCAACTTGAAGATGAAGTCGCACTTGGGCTTTCATATGATCAAATCGATGACTTTTTAGAAGGTAAGTCGGTTGATTCGAGCGTAGAAGACAAATTAATTGGCATCTATAAACGTACTCAGCATAAACGTCAGCCGATCCCAACGATTTATGATTAACATTTGTGGCGACTGACTAAACGAGTATCCTTTAAAGCAGCTTGTTGATGTAATCTCTGACGACACTTATTTGTTGATTCGAAAATTGACGATAATCTAAATATGGCGTAATAAGTACCTGCTTATGCGCCATTATTTTTTGTTTTTCATCTATTGGCTTAGCGTGCAATATAGCTTGGTTTATATCGAAATTGTTTAATGACTCAGCCTTTGACAAAGCGTGCTGTTGCAATTCCTCTAACGCCTGCTGACCACAAATTATATGCACCTTTGCATCGGGATTAAGCGTGGTGTGGTTGATTAATAATTTAACGGTTAACTTTTGGGGTGATGGTAAAAATAGATCTTCTCGGCATTCTCGCCACGCATCCGCAGAATCAGAGTGGGCAATAATTTTAGCCATAATAGTGACAATTTTTCGCCAATGATTGCCGTTTAGCTCAATAATTTGTTTGATAAAGTGCGGGTTATCATAGTGAATATTGGCTGGTAGAGTCGGTGGGTTAGGTAAGTAAAATGCGATGTCAGTATTTTTATTACCGATACAAGTCGATTGGGTATTTTCTAACGAGAGGTTTGATGTCATATTATTGTCTGTTAATTCAATCATTTTCTTAGATTATCATTAATATAAGCTAGACTATAACTCACTATTAGCCATATCAGTAAGCTCAATTTTTAGTTGTTTAATTGTAAATAGTATCAAGGACAGATTGATGAAAGCCATTGTTATAGGCTCAACAAAACATGCATTATTTTTTGCTATTTACGGTTTTATAGGCAGTGTCATCGCTTTATTGGTTGCCATCGTTTGGTTACTGAATGCTCGCGCAGAATTAGACCCTTGGCATACCACCCATTTAACACAAGAGTTTCATCAGCAATCTGGTATAAACACTTTTACAGAGTACCTCACTCTAGAAGACAAACTCTTTGCAGAGCTTGATAGCAAAATTTATCAACAATATATTCCCGAGATACCTTCAGTAATTAATCGTTACGAGTCGGGGAGTTTGTCAGATCCTAATATTTGGGACATTAATTGGAACCGTTCTTTTGAATGGCAAAATGAACAAGCCGAGTTTGGTGTGTTATTCATTCACGGTATGTCTGACTCACCTTATGCTATATCGCATTTGGCAAAAGAGTTTAAACAATCTGCGCATGTATTAGGTTTACGCTTGCCTGGACATGGCACTATTCCTGCTGGATTGGCTGAAATCACTTGGCCAGATCTTGTGAGCGCAGTAGCACTAGCAACCAGTCATATGAAGGCTAAACTGAATGGTAAACCTTTATATGTCGTGGGCTTTTCAACGGGAGCAGCGCTGGCGTTAAACCTAGAGCTCGAACGCATTGCATCGAATAAGTCAGCCGATTACCAAGGTATGGTGTTTATCTCGCCAGCGATAGGGCTTGCACCAATTGCTGCTGGAGCAAAATGGCAAGCATTGCTTGGAAATGTATTAGGTTATGAAAAGCTATTTTGGAATAGTATATCGGTTGAATATGACCCGTTTAAATATACTTCATTTGCAGTTAATGCGGGTGATGTGGTTTATCAATTAGCCCAGCGTAACCTTGATATTGTCCAATTACTAACGCAAGAACAGAAGCAACATATCCCGCCTGTATTGACCTTTCAATCTATCGCTGATGATACGGTTTCTTCAGCTGCAGTGATCCAGAATTTATATCAGTACCTGCCAGAAAACAAACATCGTTTAGTTGTATTTGATATTAACCGTAACCCCAATAACCATCAGTTAATCACTAATGATCCACTTAATGAAATGGCATCACTTTGGGCTGATTTGCCGATGAATTATCAGCTGAATATGATTGAGAATGATCGTGAACGCGATCATTATGTTCAGGAGCGGATCTTCGTAGGAGGAGAAGTTAAAGCTGAAAATGGGATGCCTTTAGCATGGCCATTAGGCGTTTATTCATTATCACATGTGGCTTTGCCGTTTCCTGAATTAGATCCTTTATATGGACCACATTATCAAAAGGAAAACCCTCATATTCAAATTGGCCAAGCCATATTTAAGGGGGAGCGAGGCCTATTTGGGATCCCCGCAGCTGAAATGTTAAGGCAAAAATGGAACCCTTTTTACCCTTATATGATTGAACAAATGGAACAGTTTATTAAACCTTCTGCTCAATAGTGTCATCATTCACGACATTAATGATTACTTTATTCCTGCCTTGCTCTTTAGCTGCATAAAGGTTGTCATCGGCAACTTTTATCCAGACATCGATGTCAGCGGAAAAACTCGCATTAGCTGTAATCGCACCAATACTGGTCGTGACTGAAAATTGCTGATTATCTGTAGGAGAGGTAATAACCAACTCTGATAATTTTTGTTTGAAATTATTTAAATGTTGCTCAATTTTAAGTGCGTTAGACAGTGGCAAGATAAGCATAAACTCTTCTCCACCGTAACGGGATACAATATCAGTATCACGCTTAAATTCATTTTTAAGTAATGTAGAGACGACACGTAAACACTCATCACCAGCAAGGTGACCATAAGTATCATTCACTTTTTTGAAGAAGTCTAAATCAAGAATAACGATAGTTATTGCATGCTCGCCGCGTAAACAAAAGTCCAATAATGCATCAAATTTATCTTCAGCATAACGGCGGTTTTTCAAACCTGTTAGTGGATCTTCCTCAACTAAAGCGAGTAACTTTTGATTGGCTTGTTCTAATTCATCAGTGCGGATAGCAACGGTTTCTTCAAGCTCAAGTTGATGCTTTAACAAGGCTCGTTTACTTGAGGTTAAGCGTTGATATAAGTTAAACACTTCTTTCGATGAGTTCTCATCGACAACTTGGCTTTTTAATTCCTCATTACTCATCTCACCAAATTGATTGGCGACGATTTCTAATGGGGCTGTCAGTAGCTTACATACCTTTCTCGAAATGAGTGAAGTTAATATAATTGAGATGATGAGCAGGATAAATGTCCCCAGCATTTGGGTTTCTGCTGTTTTTAACAGTGGAGATAAAGGTTGAAGTACATAGAGCTGCCAGCCATTATTTAACTGCTTTTTAGCATAGACATGATCGGGTGATGTCGATTCGAAATTACTAATTTTTATCACGTCTAAGGCTGTGTGATAGTTGCCTTTATCATCAGAATACTGAAACTCTTGATGTTCTGTTAATCCCAGTTCTGGAGTAGCATAAATAATGTGATTATTTTCATCCACCAATATCAGCATCTCTTTATCTCCAAAAGTATTCTTATTATCAATACTGGAAAAGAAACGTAAATCTAATGAGCCTTCGATAATACCTGTAACATTGATTTTATTATTATCGCTATAAAACGGTGCGCTAATTGCGACAATGGAATCGTTACCAAATCCGCGCCCTTGAAAAACTGATGAGACAAACAAACGACGATTGTGGAATGATTCAATAAAGTAATCTCTATCCTTTATCGACATATCTTTGAGTTGGTTATTTTCGTCCAACATCATCGCACCTGGACTGCCTGCAACGACCTTTGCATCATTATTTGCAATCAACATGGTGATAAAGCTCGGATAATTACTGTGTAACTTACTTATCATTGGCTGCCAAGAGTCGGCATTGCTATTAGCCAAACTAAGGAAGTTTGCCGCGTTTTCAATGACCTTCTTGTGATTTTCAATATACTGCTCGGTAGCAGAGCTTAGATGCACTGTGGTATCGGTTAAGTTACGCTGCAATAAGGTTTGCTGCTTTGCTAAAAATAAATAGTTAAAGGTTAACGCAGAAATAAGTAAACATAAGGTCAACATCAAAGTCATGAAGTAGGTGACTTGGCCATTAAAAGAGCGACGTGCTTTGGGAGTGCCTTGACCGTTAATTGACCAAAGCTTAGGGATTAACACAATCAATAATGAACCTAAACTCGCGTAGATGAGCCCATTAATACTTTGTTTGATTATGGCAAACAACATATGACTGTCGGGAAGGTCACTGAAGGTTGTCATATAAAGATATGTCAATGGCATGCCAATGGTCAGCCAATATAAAGCGCTACCATATAATGGATATACCCCTCTTCTGCGGGAATAGCCGATAAACAGGGCTTCGACACCAAAAATTAAATAGACGTGCGGGCTGTCCCAGATGAACATTAACCCTGAAGCACTCAAGAGTGCGGTAATTAGGGCGTATCCAGGACCTAAAATTACAGCAGAGATAATTGTAAAGGTGTTACCAAGCACCAATTGGACATTGGCAAAAATAGGAATGGGGTAACAATTGATAATAAAACCAATCACACCTAAAACAAGTGCAAATACGAGGTGTTGAGAGTTGAGGCTTTTGTTATTCAATGAGTCATCCTTTTCATTATTCTAAAAAATATTACCTGCCTTATTCAGCATGTACAAGCCTTTGAAGTATTTGAGGATGATTTAGTTTGTGATGCTATTTATGTACCTGATGCTGTCGATTGATTATTGACCACGCCAAAGCAGCTCGCCACTTTTATTTAATTGATAACCCGATAGTAAATTTGCAAGTTGTGCAGTTTGTGGCTGGTTTAGTAATCCCAGCAAGGCTTGTAGCTGTCGTCTAAAAAAGATGCTTTGCGACATAACAAAATCAAATGATTCAGTGAGCTTGGGAATAAAGTGTAAACCACTTTCTGCTGCTACAGCCTGACAGCCAAAACCGATATCGGCATTCTCTCGAGCAATATATCCCGCTAATTCACGTTCAGATTGCGCGGTGGCGGTATATAACAAGGTATCGACATTCACATTTTGCTGCGTTAACCAATGCTCTAAATGACGTTGACTACCAGCACCTTTTTGACGAGAAACCCATCTAAGTGGCTGCTCAGGCACGGCAATATTGCTGTCAAAAAGTGATGCCATTTCTTTACGAACCATCAAACCTTGATGTCTTTCATAACCACTGACGAGTATCCATTGCTGATGATTTGGGTAACTTTTTAATAGTTTGAATAAACTGTCTCGGTTTCCCTGTTGGCTTTCCCAATGAATACTGCACACATCGGCATATCCGCGAGAAAGTAACTCTAAACCTGATTTAGAACCTGTGGAGCTGTAACTGATGATTTCTTGGTGGTCGCCCTCAGACATTAACTGCGCAACTAACATCGACAGTAGAGGATCATCACTGCCAGTGATATGCATTCTATCTGACAACATACCGCTATGGCATGAGTCCATTAACCATCTATCGATTAATACTTTAGGAAATAACCACTTACCAGTGACTTTTGTCGCTGGTAAAATACGATGATTTGCCATCGAATAAACTTTTTTCTCGTTTAAATCCAAATATTCAGCAACTTGCTTAGTGCTCATATAAATGATGTTGGAATCAATCGGCATAATATTCCTAGGAAGTTAGGCATGGGGTCGACATAAGTTAGTGTAATTATTGCCGTTTAACTTGCAAATGAACTTATCAGCAAAAGTTAATATTTGTGGGCAATGTTGGATTTTTGCTACTTGTATTTAGCCTATGCTTTGAGATGATACTTGCATAAACTTTTTTTGATAATAGATCTCATTTAATGACTTATGCTTGTGGTACCAGCTAATGAATAAGGCAAACTTAACTGACCATAGCTTTGGTGCTAATGTTTCAGGTGTGATAAGTGCAAAGTTAGATGCAGCAGTCTTAGTGATAGAGCCGGATTTAAGTGTATGGCAAAAAATGGCCCCCACCTTGTCTCAGTATTTTGGCTTAGTTCAACATGCTAGAACGGTAGAATTAGCGGTAGTCTGTTATAGACGATTTAATTTTCATTTAACTATTATTGATATTAAGCAAGTTGACACATTTGCCAAAGTGTTAGCAAGTAGACATCAACCACAATATGTTGCTTATTTAAGCGAACCAGATTTTATAGAACCAAAGTCTATAGAACCAGCTCCTATCGAACTAGAGCCTATCTATCCCCAAAACTTCATGGTGTTAAGCCGTACATTTGAAGCAGAGAACTTGCTGGCCATGATGCAGGTTGGTGCAAGAGATTGGATTAATAAACCGGTTCAGACGTCGCAACTTGAGCGTGTGTTATCACGTTGGGCGCTTACTCAGCCTAATACCTTATCAAATTCAGATTGTTTTACCTCGAAACAAACTAGCGCAAGTCTGCCTAATGTTGAACTGTCTTTATGCATCGGTGACAGCAAAGCGGCGCAAGATTTGAAGGCAAACTTGTACCATGCAAGCTTAAGTCGCAGTCCTTTATTGATTGAAGGTCAATCAGGTACAGGTAAAAAATTGGCTGTTAGGCAGCTATTGTTATTATCTCAAACCCCAAGCGGGCGAGTGAATATAGATTGTCGAGGTGAGTTATTACATAAGTTAAATAATGAACTTATCTGCGACAATAATGAGATTACTTTCATTGTACTGGGCCATTTAGACGAGATTTCAATTGAAGGTCAAATTGCCTTGATGCAATGGTTAGACACGATACCGCTGAATCAATCCAAAGTAAGATTGGTGAGTTTAAGCTGTACTTCCTTGTTAAAGCGCGTTCAAAATGGTGTCTTTTCATCAGAGTTGTATTTTAAACTTGCAGGGTTAACCATAGAAATCCCATTACTACACCAGCGTAGTGAAGATATTGTCCTATTGGTCAAGTTATTTGCCAATCAATTGATGACTAATCGTGAAAGTTGTCGAGTAGATTTACTCAATCGTTATCAAAGCTGGCGAGTGACAGATTTCCAAAGCCTGACGGAATATGGCTGGCCGGGAAACATTCAACAACTTAAGAATGCGGTAGAACAATGCTTATTGATGGATTTGTTACCCAATGAATATTTTAAGCAAAGCGCCCAAACGGATTGTCAGCAAACAGAAGCTAAAGCCAGTGATGGACCGAATAATGGGAATCAACACTTTTTCCCTATTGAATGGGACGTTAAGCAAATAGAAAAAGCCCATATATTACGTGTTATGAAACTTTACCAGGGTAATAGACAACTTGCGGCAAAACATTTAAACATATCTCGTAAAACCATCGATAGAAAGATAACGGAATGGACTGATGAAGTGATGCATTAGTTTGGGTTACATTATCTTTATTTAAGCATTTGTTATTTTTTGAACATGATTAAAGGACATTTTGTCCTTTTTTTGTTTTTTAATTTCCATTTTATTAGCTTTTGTCGTGTCTGTAGTAGTTTTAATGCCTCTTTGTTGAGCTTTATCTGAGTGGACGTAACAATGTTCGCAATCAAATGAGATTGCACAATTAGGACGTTGTTACACAATGAATATGATCAAGTCTGCGCATAAACCACTGCACTTTTCGATACTTTCCCTAGCTGTTTTAGCGAGCTTTACCCTTCATGCTGAAAGCTTTGAAAGAGATCCTTTATTAAAAATCCAAGAAGTGATTGTTGTGAAGGGAGAAGGACCAACAGCTGCTGAAGCATCTATGACTCACTGGAATATTTCCCGAGAAGAGATTGAAGCATCTGGTGTGCAAAGTCTTGATTTGCTGTTAGCTAATGTACCCGGAATATACGTACGAGTTGGCGGTCAAGGCACCCCGAGAGTAGATATTCGTGGATTTAAAGCGCGTCATGTTATTTATCTTATCAACGGAGTGCCTGCAAATGATGCTGAAGATGGTCAGTTTGATCCCAGTGTCATTCCTGCCTCACAAATAGAGTCTGTTGAAGTTTCAGTCGGCCCTTCATCAGTCTTGTATGGTCCTGGTGGCGCAGGAGGTGTGATCAACATTATCACCAGACAAGGTGATAGTGCGCCGAGTGTGTCAGGCAATATTGAGTTTGCTGAAAATGACACCTTTAATGGCAACATCAATTTAGCGGGCAGCGGCGAAAAGTGGCAAGGATTTATGAGTTACAACCGTCAGCAAACAGATGGTTTCCCTGTGTCATCAGATTTAGAAGACACAGATGAACAATCTGGTGATACTCGCTTAAATTCAGATAAAACCTTGGATAATTTCTATGCCCAAGGCAGCTACTTTGTCTCTGACGATACTATGTTAACCGCTAATCTAAACTATAAATCTGGAAGCTGGGGCAAACCGAGTGTCGATGGCTCTGGCACGAATAAATCAAAATATGAACGTGTTGATGACTTTGAAAGCACCATCATGCAGTTAGGTTTCGCCCATAAATTTTCGGATACTTTAGCGTTACGTGGCTACGGCTACCACAATGAGAGTCAGGTCTTTGAAACCGCATATATCAGCAGTGATTACAGCGATATTTCTTCAACTCAAGACGGCATATCCACAGTTCAAGGTGGTAATTTACAACTGATTGCCGATTTTGACACTGCGGGTTTATTAACAGGCTCAATTATCAGTGAAAAACAAAGCTGGGAGTCGGTAAACTTTGAAGCTGAAAGCGACACTAATACAGCATCTAGTGGTTCTGGTTCAGGATCGGGTTCAGGCTCGGGTTCGGGAGGTGGCTCTGGTGGCGGTTCAGGTTCTGGCTCAAGTGATGACTTTAATAAAGATGGCTGGCTGAATACTTTAGCTGTTGAGTATCAGTATCAACATAATGATCACTATGGTGTGACTATTGGTGGTGCTGCTCATAGTCAGGAACGTGACGAAGGTGACGACACCAACTACTCAGCCCAAATCTCTAGTTATTGGCGAGTAGCAGAAGATAGCAAATTACACGCAGGTATTGCCCGTAAAGTACGTTTCGCTTCATTGAGAAACCTCTATTCTCAATCATCTGGTAATAGCGACCTTGAACCAGAAGAATCAGCCCATTTTGAATTAGGCCTAAATCAAGGTTTTGCCTATAACACCAGTATGGATATCACCGGTTACTATACTGACGCTGAGAATTACATTGCTAAAGATGCTGATGGCGTTTATCAAAACATCAGTAACTACGCTTTTAAAGGGGTGGATTTTTCAGTTAAAAATGAATACTTCGATGTTCTAGATCTAACGGTCTCTTATAGCTACTTAGACTCAGAAGATTCAGATAATGATGTCATGAGCGAATTAGAATACCGACCAAAACATCAGTTTAGATTTCAGGGCGCATACCAATTTGATTTTGGTTTAAATGTAAATTTGAATGTTGAGTATATTGCAGATCAAATTTACTACACCAGTGAAAAGGTCGCTGACGAAACCATATCCGTACGAAATGAAGTTGATAACTACACGTTAGTTGATATCAATATTGTTCAACCGTTGATGGTAGATAATTTAGAAGCGTATATCCGTGCGACAAACTTACTCGATGTGAACTACTACCAAAGTGAAGCCTTGCCTCAAGCAGGAAGACAGATCTTTGTTGGTATTAACTGGCAGCTGTAGCTCATGTCGCTATTGGCATTGCATGGGGTGAGTTATCGACACCACTCATCCTCAATTGACTTGTTTAACCAGCTAGACCTTACGGTCGCTGCTGGTGAGTGCCACTGTATTTTGGGCGTCACCGGAGCGGGTAAGTCGACCTTGTTACAGTTAATAGCAATGCCAAATGATGTCGACTTTGACGGTCAAATCATCCATCACCCAAACCTTCGTTTAGGTTTGGTGATGCAAGATCCCAACATTCAGCTTATTCGTGAATCTATTGGCGCTGAAGTGGCTTTTGGATTAGAAAACTTAGCATATTCAGTCAATGAAATGTTTAGCTTAGTGGAACATGCATTAGCCATTGTTGGGCTTGATTTACCATTAGATACCTTAGTTAGTCATCTGTCCTTAGGACAAAAGTATCGCTTGATGTTGGCTTCGCAATTGGTACTTAATCCTAATTTACTCTTGCTCGATGAACCTTGGGCGCAACTAGATAACTCTGGGGTTAGCGAGTTGAACCTGGTGCTTCAGCGTTTAGTCGATTCAGGAGTGAGTGTGATCATGACAGAACATCATGCTGATGCTTTTGCTGAAGTCATTCAGACTTATTGGCTATTAGCACAAGGTCAATTAACTCACGTCGAAGCTGATTCAATTAATACGGTAAGCGCATCTTCAATTCTCAAGAACCAATGTTGTGAACCTGACTTAGATTTTTCAGTTCCAAATACTAACTCCGCTGCCAATACTCAGTCTTTAATTACTGATGAAGTATGTGCAATTGAAAATAGGTTAAGTATTTTCCCCTTAAAAGTTCAGTTTGAAAACCAAACTCCAGTGGTAGAGATTAGAAAAACCTTGCATCTAAATGCAGGAGATATAGTTGGTCTGTTTGGTGAAAACGGAAGCGGTAAGTCGAGCCTGCTTAATCAGATTGCTGGCATTGATGACAGCAATCAAGCGGATATTTTGCTCTTTGGTAAGCCTGCTAAATTTGGCCGTTTTAATAAAGACTTGGGCTTACTGATGCAGCGGCCATCAAGGCAGTTGTTTGAGGTAACGGTTCGACAAGAGTTAGAGTTCAGCTTAAAACGTTTTCACCTTCCGCTATCGAGAGTGAATGAAATACTAGAACAATTAGAAATAAGCCATTTAGCGACTCAGTCTCCGCACAAACTTTCTTATGGCCAGCAACATTTAGTGGCGTTGGCTTCAGTGCTGTGTGTAAAGCCCAAAGTATTGCTACTCGATGATCCATTTGCAGGGCTAGATGAACAATATTTTACCAATATCATTAGCATGTTAACGGCTTTTGCTAGGCACGGTGGCACAATCATAATTACCAGCCATCGACCGATTTTAGAGGCGCAATTGACTCAATATTGGCAAATCAAGAACGGTCAATTAACAACAAAGGCACTGTTATGAGTAAACGGGTTTGCCTTAAAAGCGACGATTCTGATGTCAACAACCTTGATATCACAATGAACAAGAATTTAGGTAAAAAATCGATTAATACACTAAGTAATGTATCAACTAATACATCACCTAATGCATCAAGCTACAAGGCTAGATTAACCGAGTCTAAAAGAAAACGTTGGCTTTGTGGCGTTGCGATTATTTTCAGTATTGTTTTGTCCAGTAGCGCTTTTTTAGTCACCACAGAGCAGCTGGGTTATTTGGCTGTGATTAATTTGGGCTTAATGATACATGCTTGGATTTGTAAAGCGCGATTAAAGCCCCTTGTTAAATTATTTGCTATTCAATCTGTCATCACGGTCAGTTTGTATGCTTTGTTTTATGGCAGCGAAAGAGTACTTGAAGCCTTAATTGTGGTGCTAAGGATTATCCTTGTCATGCTACCAAGCTGGTGGCTTGCGAGTACACAAACAGCGCACCATATGAGTCAAGTTTTGTGCTTATTCCTGCCCAGTAAGTGGGCATTTGTTATCACGACATCGATTAAATTATTACCGTTTATCACACAAGAAGTGAGAGATATTTATCATATTCAGTGCTTACGCGGCGCTCGAATCATGCCTAAAGAGTTAATCAACCCTATTAATTGGATTGAGCTAGTTCGCTGCGTGTTATTTCCTTTACTCATTCAACTGCTGAGCTTGTCAAAACATATCGCTAAATCAGCACAACAAAGACATTTTGATAAGCACAGTAAACACACACATTGGCCATTAAGTTAATTACTACCACTCAAGAGGATTAATCAATGAAGCAAGGCTTCACGTTACACAATGCATTATTCATAGGCTTTTGCGCCACATTATTGGTGGCCATAAAAAGCATGATGCGAATGAAGCTGGGGTTAACCGGTCATTCAATGTTCTTAATCAGCTTGTTTTATCTCGTTTGCTATGGTGCGACAAATAAAGTCGGCAGCATGACCTTATGCGGCTTACTTACAGGGATATTGGCGATGATTTTGGGTGTAGGAAAAGGTGGGCCTTTTATATTACTCAAGTTTGCATTGCCAGCATTAGCAATGGATTTAGCTTTAATCTTTATGGCCAATATGTTCACTTTGCGCTGGCGATGTATTTTACTTGCCATTATCGGCAGCATTGCATGGGCGAGCAAATCTTGGATTCAAAATTTACTGGTTGGAATGGATCCGCAAGTGGCATTTATTCAATTTGGGTTAAGTAGTGTTAAAGGCGGTGTATTTGCAATAGCAGGTGCTTTGCTGGTGCCAGTTATTATTAATCGCCTAGATGCCCATGATTTATTAACAACGAATAAGGCGGCGCATAAATGATCAAGTCTTGGTTAATTTGTATTGATGATACCGATGATATTGGTACTAAAGGCACGGGTGAAATTGCTGAAGAAATAATGGATTTACTGAACTCAAAGGCCTTAGGTGATCATGTGGAAGGTAAAGTGAGGTTAACTTCATCATCAGCATGGGTGACTCGTCATCAGTTGTTTGTGCATCCAGATATTCCTTATACATCTCATAATAGTGCGATGTGTTTTGAAATCTTATCTTCGCTAACACTGGCAGAAATAAAAGATATTTGTGTTATTCATTTAAAAGCTGAAATTGCATTAGCTGCCGATCCTGGGTTGGCTATTATAGAAAAAAGCTTATTAACTACGAGTGCAATTCAACGCTTGATGGCCTTTGGCTTTGAAACAAAGAGGCAAGTCAAAACTAAATCTGATGCTTATGAATTAGCGGCTAACCTAGGGATCGATTTATCGGAGCACGGAGGAACAGGTCAAGGCGTTATCGGTGCTATTGCAGGTATTGGTCTACGTTTATCTGGTCGAGATGGCCGGGTAAAAGGCCAACTTGATGTGGGGTTAACAAATTCCACCAAAGAGCTAATGTTATCAGTACATCAAATCAAAAAACTCACAGGGTTAGATGCGGTCATTGAGCTTAATGGTTTTTTGTTAAACGATGAAGAATCAGTATTGGTGAGCGGAAAAATTAAAGCTGTGCTGCAAAATAACCAGTTTGCACTGCTTGTGTATCAGCACCGAGATGAATTGACAGGCGAGCCGAGTTGGCGCAATGCATTAAAACAGCAATTGAAAAACTATTAACAGTGAGAATGTCATGTCAGAAAAAGCGGAAGGCTTTTCGGATAAAGAAAACTGGTTTTATCAACAGCAGGGAAAATGGCTATTTCGATTTACCAACGAAGATAACCATCACGCTCAACAAGCCGCAAAGCACTGCGTTCAATTCATGGAAGATGATGAAGATGAGATGATTGATGATGAGCTAATAAGTTGCTTCAATTGTATGAAACGTCGCTGGCTAATAGAAGGGTTCGAGTGCAGAGGCTTAGCCAAAAAGGAGAATGTATAAGCGAGCTATAAAGCCTGGTTTTTAATCATAGATACTTAAAAGTTTGTATCTAAAAATTGCATTTAAGATTGAATATAAAATGAGTATCTGGAAATTGAGTCTCATACTCATACTCAAACAAGAAATCAGCGAAATTCGAATTCGAATAACTCGCTGATTATTTCACTGACTGACCACTCACTAAGTCGTAGGCAAACGCTTAGGTTAACACTTAGGTTAACGAATGCTTTTCTTAATTTAGCTCAAAATGAGTGAGAGTGACATGGGTTACTCCCACTTATTAATCGCTGAAAGAGACATCATGATGAGCGAGTTATTACGTTCATTTGAAATTTTCCAACTCACAGTTGTGATGTCTTAACACACTCCTTTCCCATCTTTAACTATGATAACCCTATTACTAGCATCCATTTCCGTACCTTACTTTACAGTGACCTCAGGCTATAAACCTGTTTAGGCAGGGCATCTGATTCATCCAGTAGTTGGCTGTTTATCTTCTTTTTATCACTTTTCTAATTCGACCTTGGTCTAAACCGAGCTAAGTCATTACATTTGTAAATCATTGGTTAAATTGGCGTAAGCTGTTGAATGTATTGCACTATGTGGGATTCAGTTTTAAGTGGTATTTGCCTCTATAGACTAAGGTCGTGATTGTCGTCACATTTTGAGTTGCTAGATTAACTATCGACTTTAAAAATAATTAGCACAGGGGAGTCACAATGGCTTTTGAAAATGAAGACAAGGCAAATGGATATTGGAGCGAAAACTTACGACTAGTTTTAAAACTACTCGCAATTTGGGCGTTTGTATCTTTTGGGTGCGGCATTTTATTAGTGGACGTACTAAACGAAATTACCTTTATGGGGTTTAAATTAGGATTTTGGTTTGCACAACAAGGTGCCATGTACGTGTTTGTTGCACTAATTTTTGTGTATGTAGCGAAAGCGAATGCTTTAGATAAAAAATATAACGTACACGAAGACTAAGGAATAAATCATGGATGTTCAAACGTTAACTTATCTCATTGTTGGGGTCACATTTGCCCTATATATCGGTATTGCCATTTGGTCTCGTGCTGGTTCAACTAAAGAATTCTATGTTGCTGGTGGTGGGGTTCCACCCGTAATGAATGGTATGGCAACGGCAGCCGATTGGATGTCAGCGGCATCATTTATCTCGCTTGCAGGTATTGTGTCTTTTACAGGTTATGACGGCTCAGTTTATTTAATGGGTTGGACGGGGGGTTATGTTCTGCTAGCGCTATGTATGGCTCCTTATCTTCGTAAGTTTGGTAAGTTTACTGTGCCAGACTTTATCGGTGACCGTTACTACTCACAAGCTGCACGTACAGTTGCTGTCATGTGTGCCATCTTTATCTGTTTTACTTATATTGCAGGTCAAATGCGTGGCGTAGGTGTGGTGTTCTCCCGCTTCTTAGAGGTAGATGTAGAAACCGGCGTATATATTGGTATGGCTGTGGTGTTCTTCTATGCGGTATTAGGCGGCATGAAAGGAATTACCTACACGCAGGTTGCTCAATATTGTGTGTTGATTTTCGCCTTCATGGTGCCAGCAATTTTCATCTCAGTGATGATGACAGGTCATATTTTACCACAAATCGGCTTTGGTGCTGAAATGGTGGATGCCGCAGGTAATGGCACGGGGGTGTACTTACTTGATAAGCTCGACGGATTGTCGGCAGAGCTTGGATTTGCCCAGTATACCGAAGGCTCAAAGAGCATGATTGATGTGTTCTTTATCACGGGTGCATTAATGTTTGGTACGGCTGGTTTGCCTCACGTTATTGTTCGCTTCTTTACTGTACCTCGTGTGAAAGATGCACGTGTATCAGCGGGTTGGGCATTAGTCTTTATTGCTATTATGTATACTACTGTTCCTGCTCTAGCGGCTTTCTCTCGTGTAAATATGATTGAAACCATTAATGGACCAGACTCTACAGGTGTATCTTATGAGGCTGCGCCTGAGTGGATTAAGAACTGGGAAAAAACAGGTTTAATTACTTGGGATGATAAAAACGGTGACGGTAACATCTATTACACCAATGGCGATGCCAATGAAATGAAGATTGACCGCGATATCATGGTACTAGCGACGCCTGAGATTGCCTCTTTACCAGCATGGGTTATTGCACTGGTTGCAGCGGGTGGTTTAGCGGCAGCACTTTCAACTTCAGCAGGTTTGTTATTGGTTATTTCAACTTCAGTCTCACATGATTTATTGAAGAAGAATTTAATGCCAGATATTTCTGATAAAGAGGAGCTGAAATACGCCCGTATTGCCGCAGGTTTAGGTGTTGTAATGGCGGGTTATTTTGGGATTAATCCTCCAGGATTTGTGGCTGCGGTGGTGGCGATTGCATTCGGTCTTGCTGCATCATCACTGTTCCCAGCGATTATCATGGGTATCTTCTCTAAAACAGTGAATAAAGAAGGCGCGATTGCCGGTATGTTGTCTGGTCTATTTTGTACCGCGGCTTATATTATTTACTTTAAGTTTGTTAATCCAAGTGCCAACGTTAGCGATAACTGGTTCTTAGGTATCTCACCAGAAGGTTTTGGTTTGGTCGGTATGTTCATTAACTTTGGTGTTGCATTTGCAGTGACTAAAGTGACTAAGAAAATTCCTGATGATGTGGTTGCAATGGTTGAATCTATTCGTTTCCCTAAAGGATCAGGTGAAGCACAAGATCATTAATCATGATGCATGAGTTGATAATACTCACTCATTAAAAAGAGCGCCTCGGCGCTCTTTTTGTTTTTGAAAACTTGATGATTATTCATAACATCGCACTCGTTATCTCTAACCTTATCACTAACCTTAAGTCGAATAGTGCTCAATTAAACAATTCCGTATAGTTCAATATAACAAGGTCTATCAATACCCTGACAAATTGAGTTTTCTGATGAGGCTAATATGAAAGATGATAGCGAGCTTCAACCAATACAACAGTTTATTTCCGCATTAGTGCCATTTGATTCACTCTCCGATTCAAGTTTAGTCAGGTGTTGCCAGCAATTAACCATCGGCTATTACAGTAAAACGAGCAAAGTCGTACCTTTAGATGAAAGTCACCCGCAATTATACATTGTCAGAAGTGGTGCGTTTGAAGTCAGAGATGAGCAGGGGGAATTGCTTGATAGGTTAGGCGAAGGTGATTACTTTGGCTTTCCATCATTGTTGTCAGGTGAAAAAGTCAGTAATCAGGTGCAAATCCTAGAAGATAGTCTTGTTTATCACCTTGATCCAGACACATTCAATTATTTAAGAAGTGAAAGCAGAGTCTTTGATCGGTTTTTTAATCGTGCATTTGCAAAAAGAATGCGTCACCAAGCGAGGTTTAAAGCCAAAGACTTAACCACTACCAATCGGGTTAATAGCCTGATGTCAGTTGATCCCTTAACGATTGATTGCCATGCCAGTGTAAGTGATGCGGCTAAAAAAATGCGTCTGGCAAGAGTGTCATCAGTACTAGTGATAGATAATCATAAATTAATTGGCATTTTAACTGATAGAGATTTACGTAACCGTGTATTAGCTGAAGGTTTCGATGGCAGTTTAGCAGTGCATCAAGCAATGACAACTAATCCTAAAAGGCTATCGGCAAACGCATTAGTGTTTGAAGCGATGCTTTTAATGAGTGAGCATGGAATACACCATTTACCTATCATGGCTGAAACCCCCATTGATGATAACACTGAAGCGCCTGCAGTTGGGATGCTGACCAGTACCGATATTCTGCGTGGCCAAAGCTCGCAACCTTTATTGCTCATTGGGGAAATTGAAAGACAGCAAGATATTGATAGTTTGATTAATGTCAGTAAACAAATCCCAGTATTACTGCAAAACCTGATCAGTGCGGATGCAAGGGCTGAAGAAGTTGGCCGAGTATTAACGTCGGTAACGGATGCGTTAACTCGACGTTTGATCATTCTAAATCAACAAATACTAGGAGCAGCGCCAATGGCTTTTTGTTGGTTAGCTTTTGGTTCTCAAGGAAGACAAGATCAAGCAGCATGTAGCGACCAAGATAATGGTTTACTGCTTGCTCATGAACCCGATGAACATGCTAAAGGTTATTTCAATGCTTTATCCCATGCTGTGTGTGAAGGTCTTGATAAGTGTGGCTATATTTATTGCCCAGGCGATATTATGGCGCAAAATCCGAAATGGCGATTATCACTTGATAAATGGCAGCGTCATTTCGAAAGTTGGTTAAATGCACCTGAGCCTAAGGCATTGATGCATGCAAGTATCTTTTTTGATATGCGTGCGGTGTATGGCCCTCAAAACTTATTCGAGCAATTACAAAACCATGTGCTTGAGCGCACTAAAGATAATGACATTTTCCTTGCTGGAATGGCGGGTAACTCTCTGGTTGAATCGCCGCCATTAGGGTTCTTTAGAAAATTCGTACTTGAGCGTGATGGTAGTGAAGTAAAAGGGATGGACTTAAAGCATAAAGGCGTAGCGTTAATTAATGATATTGCTCGCGTGTATGCATTAAGCGCTGGGATAACTGAAGTGAATACCCCAAAGCGTATTCGGGCTTTGATGGACGCGAATATTATTAATCGTAAAGATGCGTTAAACCTTGCAGATGCGCATGAATTTATTGCACATATGCGCCTTGCTAATCAGGGCGAACAATATACCAGTCAGCAAGATGTGACGAATTACTTAAAGCCTCAACAGATGTCTTCGCTTATACGGCACCAACTACGGGATGCCTTTAAAGTGGTTCATGACGCGCAATCTGGTTTGCGAATGAAATTTATGCGGAGCTATTAATCTGTGAACGAATTATGGCTAAAAGCGCGATTGTATTATGAAATGTTTGGCCAAAGTGATCTGTTATCTGAATACCAACAGGCTTACTTGAGTGTGATTAATAAGCCAATAACATCAGCACCATTAATGGCTATCGATCTTGAAATGACAGGACTCGATCCTCAACAAGACCAAATCATCAGTATTGGTATCGTTCCCATTGAGCCAAGCTCAATGCCATTATCGATTCCATTAGCCAAAGCGCAGCAGATCATGATTAATATTGACGGCAGTGTCGGTCAAAGTGCTGCGGTACACGGTATTGTTGATCATCATTTATCTAGCGCGTTAACATTAACCCAAGCCATGGAATGGTTTGTTGAGAAAACCAAAGGACATTTACTCGTGGCACACCATGCGCCCATGGATATTGGTTTTTTACAATCCCATTTATATAAAACCAACGGTAGAGCTATAAAGCTTCCTTTTATCGATACGCTGGCACTAGAGAAACAGCGATTACTGCGTCAACATGATGTATTGAAAGAGGGGAGTTTGCGTTTAGATGCCTGTAGGCAGCGCTATGGTTTACCGACATATTCAGGACATGATGCACTGACAGATGCATTGGCTTGTGCTGAATTGTTTGTTGCACAAGTTAATTCCATTGGCGACATTAATACGCTTTCTGCTGCAGAATTTATATCAATATGAGTGCATTTTCTAATAAGAAGTTGAAGGTTTTTGGGTATAAAAAAACCAGCATTAAGCTGGTTTCTTATTATTGAAAACCGCTGTAGCGACTACTTACGATTAGTAAAGAAATCCACAGCAGGTTTAATCAACTCTAATGCCGACACTTCACATGGTGGAAGCTCAGCTGTTGGCGCATTGATTGGGGTTGTGCGATCGCCCCATTTTAGTAGTAACGCAGCTGATGTAAGTCCAGCGCCAAATGCACAAGATAAAATTGTTTGACCAGAGGTCATTCGACCTTGTTCTAATGCATCACAAATCGCGATTGGAATCGTCGCTGCAGATGTGTTGCCATAATTAGCGATGTTAACAAAAGCTTTTTCTTTTGGAATTTTCATGCGGCTAATTAAGGTATCAATAATACGTTCGTTAGCTTGATGTGGAATCACAAGGTCAACATCTTCTTTGCTCATGTTGCAGTTTTCCAGCACCTTAGTACTGAGTCCGCCCATGCCGTGAATAGCACGCTTAAAGACTTCTTGACCATTTAAATTAATAAAGAAATCTAAAGAAGATGAGTCAAATCGATCCATCTGAGTACCGAAACCCGAAGACAAAATGTCACGTGCAGCTGGGTCATTATTCAGCTCATAGCCTAATACGCCACCAGGTTCATTACTTGCTTCAATCACAACCGCGCCTGCGCCGTCACCAAATAAGACTGCAGTTTCACGTCGAGACCAATCTAAATAAAAAGATAAGCGTTCAGCGCCAATCACCAAAATTTTCTTGTTTTGGCCGCTTTTTATCATAGAGCTACCCATACCAAGGGCATATAAGAAACCACTACATGCAGCATTGATATCAAATGCGCCACAGGTTGCGCCAACATTAGCTTGGACAGTAGAAGCAATATTTGGAATAAGCGTATCAGGACTTGCAGTAGCAAGAATGATTAAATCTAATTCACTACCATCAATGCCTGCAGCTAATAATGCATTTTGCGCAGCAACAGTGGCAAGTTCAGATGTGTTCACATGACTGATATGTCTTTCACTGATGCCAGTACGAGTTTTAATCCACTCATCTGACGTTTCCATAAAGGTGGCTAAGTCGTCATTGGTCAACTTTGCTGGTGGGACACATTTTCCCCACCCGGTAATATGAGCATACTGCATGTGTTTATCTCTCAAATAAAAATTAAATTGTTTTTAAAACGACACTAAAATAGTGTTATTCATCGATTTGTTGAATAACTAATTTTTTTATCGCTTTTGCGGCATGTAAAATATGCTCTCGCAAAAGCTGGGTCGCTTTATCGATATCTTTGTTTTTGCATAACTCGAATAATTCGCGGTGTTGTTTTTCCGCAGTTGGGATCCCACCGGTTAATAATAGCTGCAAACGAATATAACGATCGCAATTAGTGTTCAATCCATGGACGACTTCGAGTGTATGTGGTTTGTTCGCGGCTTCGTATAAACAGGTATGAAACTGAGTATTGAGTTCGCTCCATGTTGCCACGGAGTCTTGTAACTTTAATGCCGACTCTAATTGAGCTAGTACTTTGTTAGCTTTATCGAAGTCTTCTTCTTGCAAGTTAGGAATAGCCTTTGCAAGTAAGTCTGTTTCAATCATAACCCTTAATTCAAATAATTCTGTGACTTGCTCTACAGAAAGTTCAGTCGCAGTTGCACCTTTATGCGCTTCAAATTTAACTAAGCCCTCGGCTTCTAGTTGAACTAATGCTTCACGTACCGGAATACGGCTTACATTGAGCTGCTCAGCAATAGCTGATTGTCTTAGAGGTTCGCCTGCTTTTATATAACCAGACAAAATGCGTTCTCTAAGTACTTCAACAACCGCCTGAGTGCGTGTTTTATGAATTATTGGTTTTATTTGACTCATTACTTCTTATATAAGTGTCACAAAATATCTACGGAAGGGTAACCTTTACTGCACGCATTATAAAGTACAACAGTAAAAAATGTTCCTTTTATAATACAAGTGCATAATTTTCTCAGTAATGGGATAATCGCAATAATAAAGAATTTTGGAGTGGTATCGTGGATAAAGCCGTTTTTTTAGATCGTGACGGAGTCATTAATGTTGATAAGGGATATGTTCACCTTGTCGATGACTTTGAGTATATAGAGGGCGTTTTCGAAGCTTGTTTAGCATTTAAAGAAATGGGCTACAAGATCGTTGTTGTCACTAATCAGTCTGGTATTGCGCGTGGAATGTATTCAGAAGATGATTTTCACCATTTAACAGAATGGATGGATTGGAACTTTGCAGATAAAGGTGTCGATTTAGATGGTATCTACTATTGTCCACATCATCCAGTTAAAGGCATAGGGGATTACAAACAAGATTGTGATTGTCGTAAGCCTAAACCTGGCATGTTATTAGATGCAGCAAAGTTTTTAAAAATTGATATGGCTAACTCTATTATGGTTGGTGATAAAGCTGACGATATTCGCGCTGCAAAAGCTGCTGGTATTAATACCGCTATATTGGTACGAAGCGGCAAAGTTGTCGATGAAGCAGGAATTGAGCTTGCGACAGTAGTTGTAGATAGCATTGCGGATGTAGCATCATTTATACAAAATAACACTTAAACCAACTTGTAAAAGCCCTTGTTTCTTTGTGTTTTTTTTGGGTGATTTGTTGATTTTTTTGAAGTGGGCGGTTTAAATATTGATGGTGTAAGTGTAACATCTTCCTATGTTTAATAGGGATATGAGAACTAGCATGGCTTTAAGTCGTCGCCATTTATTATCAAATTTACCATTTATTATTGGCTTCAGTGGGCATCGAGATATATTTCATGCGGATGAATCCATAGATTGTAATAAAAATATAAAAGAACAAGTTCGCTCGGTGATATTGCATTGGTTTAATCATCTAAATCCAACATCACATCATAACGCTTCAAATGAAATTACTACTCCAATCTGGATTTTAACCGGACTGGCGGAAGGCGCAGACTTACTCGCCATTGAAGTAGCTTTAGAGCTACAGACTGAGCTAGGTAATGATGCTATTCGTGTCATTGGTTGTTTACCTATGCCGCTGGAAAATTTCAAACAGGATTTCGAGTTTGAGTCTGATAATAGCTTAATATCGATTGAGCAATTCAACTTTCTTGTAAATGAGTTAAGACAGCCTTATAACGAGCTGATAGAAGTAAAACATGCTTTAACTGATGACGAAATGCATCAGGCTGTAAATGATGTTAACTATGGTAGCCTTAGGAATAGTTTATATCTTAATCAAGGTCTTTTTATTGCAAAGTATTGCAATGTATTAGTTGCATTGTGGGATGGAAAAAAAGCACAAGGCACAGGCGGTACTGCTGACGTGGTCCGATACAAGTTGGGCTTTGATATCCAATGGCCATCAGGTACGGAACACTCAGCACTACAAGCAATATCAGAGTTTGACGGTCAGACGGCCGGACTTGTGCACCATTTGCCTACAGTACGCTTAAAAAACACTTCCGTTCAGAATGAAAATCAAAGTGTAATAATTGATACCCTAAGTGCAGATGATCAGGTATTGATTAATTATGAACCTCCCATTGGTAAATTATATTCCTATCATTATGAACAAAATGGTCAGCAAAGTGAGTTGACTTGCTTTATTTCAAAAGAATTCAATACGTTAGTTAATGAGCTGAAGTATTTTAATGAGTTTAGTGCTAACAAACTGTCAGAAATAACTGAACCTACCTATAAGTCACCACATAAATCAGGTTTATCTGTGTCTCAGCCAATCTTCGAAGCTGCCGACAACATCGCTCTTAAAGCTCAAACGAGTTATCGCAGTCTCGTTAAGTGGTTTTTTATATTCGCAATACCTGGTTTTGCTTGTTATGAAATCGCGGGTAATTTCGTTAATTCAATTACGGGTTCAACAATCATATCTGTCACATTATTGGCTATTGTTGCTTGTTCGCTAATTGTAACATTCGCAGCTAAACGAAACTTAAAATGGAAATATCAATTAGCTCGCGGAGTCGCTGAAGGCATCAGGATCAGAGGCTTTTTAAATCTTTCTAATATAACTCCGGCTGCAACTTCAATTATTCCGAGACGCTTTCGCAGTTTTTATCCATTATTTAATCATGCTATTTCAGTTGCTGAACTGGATTGGTGGCGCCAAAATGAAGTCGCTACTATGGATGAAATTAATGTCGGTTGGTTAGAAGATCAGCGCCTGTTTTTAAATTCTAAATTACAGCTTAACGCAAGCTCATTAAATGACATTTTGTATAAACGTCCTTTATACGCCAGCAGGTTATTTTCACAGGCAGCAAAAACCTGTTTTAGAGTATCAATTATTTTAGGAGCACTGCTCTTATTATCAATGATTAGTCAACAAGTACTGAAAGTAAATTTGTTCAATGAATCAAACAACTGGTTAATGTTAACTCTACAATACAGTTTAATGACAAGTGGCTTATTTGCTTTATGGAATGAACTTTGTGGTTATGAAGAAACGGCCAAGGGCTATCAAAGTTTATACGAACTTTATTGCCGAGCTCAGTCTTTATTTACTGGCCAAATGTCTCAAGCGAAATCTGTTATGTTGCAAGACTTAGCGAAAGAAGCAATGTTTGAACATGTCAGTTGGTCAAATGCAGAATCAAGTACTGATTTAAAGCAAAAGAAATAATACAAAACAAATAACACAGAAGAATATATTCAATTGGGAACAAGAAGAATGACTCAAGAAATCCAAAAGTATAAAACCCGAACAATAGACGAATTAAAAAAACACAAACAAGTGAAATTAGCTTTTGGTCGTTATCATTTAGAGTGGGATAGCGAAGGTAATTTAACTTGGTTTTGCCAAGAAGAAGATGCAAAGAAAGAAATCAATAGCCATATTGGTAGCATCATTGGCTTAATGGGGTTGGTTAACCAAAAGAATGTATCCCACTTTCTAACCGTAGATGATGCACATACTATATACATTGCCCAAAGCAGAGATGGACGTTTAATTAAACAACTTAACGGCCACGAAGGTCGCATCACTGGTTTACTTGAACTTGTCAATGGTAACTTATTGAGTGTGAGTGATGATGGCACCGTAAAATATTGGGATTTAAAAACCTACAAGTGTATTGCGACATTAGATGTGCATATTAAATCAGTTGACGATATTAAATTTCTTAAAGGGATTGAGCACACATTAATTATAAATGTTGGTAATGATACTCAGCTTTGGTCGCTTAAAGGTGATCTACGCGTTGAATTAAAAGGCCTTAAAGAAGAGATTCGATTCTATGGTCAATTAAAATCTGGTAATTGGCTAGTAAGGCCAATGAAAGGTAATCCAGTTATTTGGTCATCAGATGGCAAGCCGATTTGTAAATTTAAATTTAATTTTTCAGTAAGCAATGGATTTATTGAACTTGAGAATGGCCAGTTGCTAATTAAAGACCAATCAAATGTTTTGCAAATTTGGACTCAGTCAGGGGAACTAGTAGAAAAACATGCAAGTGATAAAGTTATTGCTGAACATTTTGATGACCTTGCAGTAGCTAATTTCGAAACTAATGTCTGGCTGTATCAGCATCGTTCAAGTGATGATTATCCACAAATAACAAATAGCTTTAATTGGTACAACATTGATCCAGATAAAGAAAATTCAGATAAAGAAAAAATAGATAAGCCAAATGAAAATAGCGGCTTTCCTAGATTAGAAAAAGGCGGTACTGTCGAACAGCAGAGGCAAGGCTTAAAATTAAAGCAGGGTTCTGATCAAAGAACTATTTGGGACTTCTTTTTCCGCCCGAATATCCGCAGTATAAAAATGGCTTTACGACAGCAAATTGATACAGCAAGAAGCGCAGAAGAAAATCTAACGAAGCAAAAAGAGCAGGCAGAATTAAAAATAAAAAAACACACGAGTAAACGAAAGTTTGCCAAGTTTGCAGCATTCTTTTTTGCGATACCTACAATATTAATGGGCTTAATAAGTTATTACAGTTATGCCATGCTCGAACCTTCGACGTTAATTACTCATACTGACTCTGCTGTTAACTCAATACTAGGTATGGTTTCCCCAAACGATGCTGGGACTTTTACAATAAACAGTGGGAATATTAGTGAAAGTGCACAACATATCCAAATTGCATTAGCGGGCATAAGTGGCTTTTTATTACTAATGACACTGTCTTGGTTTGGGCGTAATAGAAGCCAAAAAGCAAAACAGCTGGAGAATACCGGTAACTTGCAGCTTATCAATGTAATGATGGAAAACTTTGAAAAGCTAATCAACACAATTAAAAATCATCGAACTAGTATGCTTGAAACTGTTCCTGTGAATAAGAACCCTCGTTTGTTTGCCAGCGCGGATGTACACACCTTGATAGAAAATAAAATAAATAATGAAATTCAACAAATAGCATTACAAAAACTAAAACTTGATGAAAGTGAACTTATTCATAGAGATGGAGGCGCTGTTTTTCAGGATTGGTCGATTATCCAAACTGGTAAGCCAAAGAAAATTAATAGACAAAATGAAGTTTGCGTTCATTTTGATGGCCATGGAAACTTAGTTAGTGCTGTCAGAGTTATTCAATTTATCTTTTTAACAAAAGAACAAGTTAATGTTTTTTATACATATTATGATTTTATTGCAGATAAATTCATAAGAGAAGGGGAAACTGGCTTATCTCTTTTCTATACAGACATCAGTACTGTTATTCGCACCAATGTAGAAAGTAAATTGTTTAAACAGGATCTATCAAATACTGAAATTACGCTTTCGTTAAATAGTGGTAAGAACATTAGTTTAGTCATTCTTAAAGAAGAAAGTGTAAATGCACTATCCAGCGAATTGGTCTCTAATGAAGATGAAGCCGAAGTAATAGAAGAAGTGGATGATGAAGCTTCTTTAGAGCTTGTTCGAACATTACTAGAACAGGAAGAAGCTGAGATAGATACCCAGTTTGAAATAGATCTTCAAACTGCGAAAGAAGATAAAAACGATGAATTAGTTAACCAACTATCTAGGGCACAAGAGCAACTTGTTAATTATGTACAAAAGCAACAAGTGGTTGTTGATAATTATAACTCTGATGAAAGTGTATCTAACATTTCAAAAGATAATCTTGCAGATTTAACATACAGTAATATTAAAACTCAAATTGAAGCTAAGAAAAGTGAAGCTAGAGTGGCTTAATTAACCAAGATTATCATTAATAGAAGAAGTAAAATCAGATGAAAAAAATATTTGTTAGTTACAGCACTAAAGATAATGATGCAGCAAATAAAATTGTTGAAGGTATTAAGCTTGCTGGCCACGATGTATGGTTTGCACCAGATAAAATACTTGGTGGAGATAATTACGCTGAAAATATTGAGCAAGGTATAGAGCAAAGCGAACTGTTTGTGTTGTTAGCCTCTAAACATGCTATCGGAAATAAAGAGTTGAAACTTGAGGGCTCTGAAGAAGTCGCCAATGAAATTCAGCTTGCCAAAAAACATGGTTTGAAAATAGTACCCTTGAAACTGGATAACAGTTTAATTGTAGGAGCATCTGGTGGTAATAATTATCACTTTATTCGCAAACAATGGATAGATGTTGCCGCAGCTTTGGAAAGTGGTGATTTTGATTCGGTAGTGGAACAGATCGTTACCACAGCAGACTCTTTAACATCTAAAAGTATTGACGAAGCTTATATAGAAGAGGCAGAGCTTGCATTACTTGTCGGGGATACTCAACAAGCAATGGATGTTATGGCATTACATAGCTTTTCAAAGAGCAATAGAAGCAGAGCAGAATTTGTTAAGCTTTTAGCCAAATTGCTAAAGTCAGGAGTTAAAGGTTTAGATATCGATAAAGCGAATACGATAGCGACAACCTTACAGCGACTTCGAGATAGCGATATTAAACCAAGTGCTACCTACTTGCTTGCCGTTTTAAATGAGTTCTGTTTCCGGAAAAATGGTTTTAAAACTTCGATTGAGCCTTTCAACTTACTTAAAGACTCAGTAAAGACCCATGAAACAGTACCATTAAAGTACCGAGCTATCATTGATAAACTTTTACCACATGAAAGCCAGTTCGCTGTTGAGTGGTTAATGTAAATATAAACCATAGGGCGTTTAAAGTGACTTAAATCACTTTAAACGCCCTGTTTGTTTGTTATTTGTTCGGTTGAGTGCTTTTTTTTAAATTAATTAATAAAAGCCCTTGCGGGATAAAATCATTTCCCTATAATGCGCAACCACTGACACGGAACAAGGCGTCTAACGCTAGTTACCGAGTCCGCTCTTTAACAATTTATCA
>NZ_MCUF01000038.1:64477-104877 GCF_002873615.1 Shewanella sp. 10N.286.51.B7 | reverse complement strand
CCAATAATTGTAGTTACGAATTACGAGTTACGAATTTTAAATTGATGTGTTAAATGCGCTAAAACTTATAACCTTTATGCATGTTGTGGATATGATAAAAAGTGGCTTGCACATAATCACCTTCGGCGCCGCCATTGTTTTGGTTATAAACACCCGCTTTAAAGTACATATACTGGTTACTAGCACTGTAACCACTATCTTTCATATCGTAGTACTTAGTAATATTAGGCTTACCTTCCCTGATTATAGTGACGAACAACACTTCATCTTCGACGGAAATTTTATAAGAGAATTTTTCGTTTAAGGCGATTCCGTCATCAGGGTCTGACAAAGTATGTGAACGTGAGCCAATCATATTTATCCAAATATCATCACCATCATTTATTTCATGGGCAAAATAAATAGCCCCTTTCGAGTTGGCTGGTAATTTTCGATAATATAAACGAATAGGTTCGTCATCCGTCGCGTGAATTTGCCCGATGACCACGCGTCCAACCTTTTTTTTATCACCTGTGGTAGATACTCGGTTTATTGCCAACGTCCCTTCCAAACTGCCTTCAACACCCCCAGACTTAGCTTTCGCCGAACCATGCGCATTGCTGAAAACCCAGTTATTTTTAGTCAGGCCACGAGTTTTTATTCTGCTATTACCTCTACGTAGCATTTCGCGTAGTTCGGTTCTCGCATATTTTGTATTTTTTGAGGTCTTGGCACCTACGTTTGGGCAAGCGAATACCAAACCACCATCATCTGCTGTATAAAAAAATGGCTTTAAGTTAAAGCCTTTACCTAATGATTTCTCATAGACGGTATCAGCTTTTTTATCTTTGTTGAGATCGGTTGGCAACGTTAACGACCAATCGAGTAAGTCAAAATTTTCACCTGGCTTTTTAAGCGGATCGAGTTTTGACAAATCCCCCAGTAAAACACCTTCAGCAAGACTAGTGTGTGACTTAGGAATAAGCGTATTCTCCTCAATCTCCTGAGCATTGAGTGATGCGCTAAAAACAGTTAAAGCAAAAACTAGCACAGCGAAAACGTCACACATTTTCTTTTGAATATGTCGGTAAGATTTATATGTGTTGATATTGGAATCCTTTATAATTTACGATCTCTTTGTTGAATATGATCGTGTATTGTTCGGCTTAACTATTTTCATAGCTTACTTAGAATACCTATATGCGCAGCATGAAGTGACGCACCTACACATGAACTTAACTAACCCTGAAAAACGTAATAAAAATAGGTAAGACTTTGCTTCTAATTAACACCAAAATTTATCTAATTTCGTTTTAAAAATAAGCAGAACTCTTTGTTGTATATGATCAAAGAGCTATGATTAATTGTTACGCACAGAATCACACACAACCCACCTAACACACCTACATACTTAACAACTTGTTCACACTTGTAACTTTATGTTAAACAAAATATAACCAACACAACATATCATTGTCAACCAAAATAGTGCCGCAAGCATTACCAAAAACCAGAATTGGTAGTAACAAGGGGGGTAAAAAAGACTAACGCATTGGCTTGACACATTTTTCACAAAACAAAAAGAACATGATAAACAGAAACTTATAGGAGGAACGAGCTGTTATTGTTGAATGGTTTTTATATTCACTACCAATGGATATGACAACATTACCAAATAACAGAACAAAGTTAGTCAGTGACTTAGCTGTATCCTAAATTTACAAATGTTTATTACCAATTCTCCATATGGGTATTACCAATAAATAGTGTAATGAGATTACAGTTCAGAACTAATATGCAGATTATAAGCTGTACGATAATTCGTATTGATTGTGATTTATCATTAATGCTCTTGTTGAACGAAGCTGCGCTGTCAGGCGCATTAGTGCTTATTTCGATGCATGTCCTGATAACCTTTCAATCGATGATTTGAAGCGCTACTTTGCCAGTTTGATTGAGTCACATTCATGGAGCACCGTGAAACTTGACCGTAATGGGTTGCACAATCACTTGTAAATAAGTCTATCGATATGTCCTTGACCAGCACTGGCAGTGGCTTAATATTGTTAAGCCGCCACAAGTCCATAGACTGCCTGATATTCTTACGCCCACAGAAGTCTCTATCGTTATTAGTCTTACTCATAAGCTTCGATATCAAGTGTGTTTTCACACCTAATACAGTATGGGGTTGCGCCTCGGTGAGGCTATTTCACTTCAGGTTGGTGACATCGATTCACAGGTGATGCAGGTGCACATTCGTAACGCCAAAGGTGGGCATGATATAAGGACCGTACAAGAACTACTTGGCCATAATGATTTAAAAACAACCCAAATATATACCCATGTTGCAGGCTTACACCAAACAGGTGTTTTAAGCCCTATGGATATAAAGTAATAAATGTAAAAAGTGATTAACTTTGAATGCGATTTACTTTTAATGCGCTAGTAAAGCGAATAGATTGAGCAGCTTGTTTTGCGGTTGGGTTAGATAAGTGAGGAACATAACCCATAAACTCAGAGGTCATTATTTGTTTTAACGTCGCGAGGTTTTCATCTTGATATGCCATGTCAGGGTCCACTTGATTCGCAACCCACCCCACGATGGTTAATCCATCAGCCAATATCGCTTCTTGGGTTAATAAAGCATGATTAAGGCAACCTAACTTCATGCCAACCACCAAAATAATACCGACTTGATGTTGTGTTGCTAACAATTTAACACTGTCAGATAAGTACTCGCCATTGCCTAGTGGTAAACGCCAGCCACCAGCGCCTTCGATTAATCCAAAATCAGTATTTTTGAGCTCAGTTAGTGGTAAGGAGTCCACTACACCTAGTGCCGTCAACGCTAGCCCTTGTTGCTTAGCCGCAATATGCGGTGCAATAGCTGGCTTAAATGCAACGGGGTTGATTTGCTGATAATCAAGCTTGATATTTGACTCTGCAATTAGTGCCAAGGCATCACTATTTCTCAGGCCGTTTTCGGTTTGTTCACAACCAGAAGCGATGGGTTTAACACCAATTTTAGTGCCTTCTGCCGCATGTAATAATGCTGACGACACTAAGGTTTTTCCGCTATCGGTATCAGTGCCTGTGATGAAATAAATCATTGCAATAAACCTTCTATTTTTTTGTTAACTGCAAATAGGTAACTTGGTAAGTCAGTGGAATACCTTCTGCCTGTCGCATCGTTTCAGCATGTTGCTTTAATGCTAACCAATCCTTACGGCCACGAAGTGATACCTTTTCTAATCCTGTGCGGTTTGTATGCGAGCGGCTTTTATTCGAGGCGCTTTTATCTAAGGTGCTTTTATCTGAGCAGCAGCTATGCGAGTTTTCTTGATGAGATTTTACCGAAGCACCAACACCTTTTATTGAATAAAGCATCGTTCGTAAATCATTAAAATAGAGCGATTCACTGCATTCATTAACTGAATCAACTTGCCAATATTGGCTATCGATTGCTGCTGTTATTTGTTCAACGGTTCGAAAAGCGTTGTGCCCTAACCCCAATGTTTCAAGCTCAGGTAAACTGCCACTGGTAACAATACTGATAAAACACGTGGCTTTAGGTTTAACGACTCGATGAAACTCGTTAAATACTGCCGTTAAGTCACCGCACCATTGCAATACAAGGTTTGAATATAACCCATCAAAATGCTCCTCAAATAAAGGTAAGTTAGCAGCATCGGCGCACAAGGTAAGATATGAAGGAAAAGACTGGTTTACTACTGCCAGCATTTGCTCTGATAAATCCACCGCAGTCACTTTGGTAATGTCTTGTCCGTACGCAGTGAAATCGGTGCCAGGTCCGCAGCCAATATCAATCACATCGCCAGAAAGAGTTGCTTTGCTTAATAGTTTTTCAGCGGTGATCCGCTGCAACACATCATGTTGTTTATAAGTTGTCGCTGCCTGAGAAAACTTCACTGCCACAGGGTTATTTGAGTTCATTCACGCTCTCGAAACGATACATTTATCATAAAAGTATGCTTATATCATAAAAGTATGCTTAAAAATTAAATTAAGGTGGCTAATACACAAACCAATTCAGCAATATCATGCTTACTATGCTGCGCGTTAATCGTAATGCGAAGCCTTGCTTGCCCTGCGGGTACTGTCGGTGGCCTTATCGCCCCAACTGCAAAGCCTAAATCAAAAAGTTTGCTCGCAATTAACACTGTCTTATTACTATCACCAATCAATACAGGTTGAATCGCAGTGGTTGAATCGGTGAGTTCGATATTATTTTTGCCACAAGCCTGCCTAAATTCAGCAATATTGGCATTAAGAGCTGCAAGCCTTTGTGGTTGTTCTTGGGTTAATTTTACAGCTGCTAGTGCCAAATATGCACTGGCAGGTGATAACGCTGTTGAATAGATATATTGGCGAGACTGAGCAACCATAAAATCAATCACTGCTTTGGGACCTAATATGGCTGCGCCCTGACAACCAAGTGCTTTACCAAATGTCACCACTTGGATATCGCAAAACTTACCATTGGCTTGAGTTGGCGTGACCCCAAAGCCATGGGCATCATCAACCACAAGCAAACTATTATACTGCTGACACAATAGCTGTAACGACTTTAATGGTGCTTTATCACCATCCATGCTGAAGACACTTTCGGTAATAACCACGCTATTGGGATTGCGTTCGAGTAGCTGCTTGGCATGATTTAAATCGTTATGTTTAAAGCGTTTAAAGACTGCCCCGCTATCTCTAACTCCATCAATGATTGATGCGTGAATAAGCTTATCGGCGATCACCACATTGTTTGAGTCAAATAGGGTTTTAACTAACGCTTGATTTGCACTGAAGCCTGAACAAAAAAGTAGCCCAGCTTCATGTCCTGTGAGTTCACATAAACTCTGTTCTAATTGAAAATGTGCTTGGCTATAACCTGATACTAACGGTGAGGCTTTACTGCCTACGCCATAGATTGTTGCCCCTTGTGTAAGGGCATCAACCATTTCATTGGCACTCGCTAATCCTAGGTAATCATTATGGCTAAAATCGATAACGCTTGGATTGCTATTGTCGTGAGACAATTTACGCTTTCTGAGTAAGCCATCATTATTCAGTTGCTGCATTCGCTGACTGATTTTATCTAAGATTGGATGACTTACCATATCAAAACCTATTAACGATTAAATTGCGCCAGCATCAAAAAACTGTTGAGTTGCTTTATCTTTTTTGGCATTTGCTTTGGCAAGTAAAGCACTGTCTGATTCGATATCAGCAGATGGACCTTGCTCAGGATGTAACCCCAAACGTTTAAATAAAGTCATATCATCGTTTTCTTCAGGATTTGGTGTTGTCAGTAACTTACATCCGTAAAAGATCGAGTTTGCACCAGCAAAGAAACACATAGATTGCAGTTCATCGGTCATGTTCTCACGACCTGCAGATAAACGTACACGAGATTTAGGCATGATGATGCGCGCCACTGCAATCGTGCGCACAAATTCAAGTGGGTCTAAATCATCAATTTTTTCAAATGGTGTGCCTGCTACTTTAACAAGCATGTTAATAGGTACTGAATCTGGATGTTGTTCAAGGTTAGCCAGTTGCTGTAATAACCCTGCACGGTCGGTGGCTTTCTCGCCCATGCCTACAATCCCCCCTGAACACACTTTCATGCCAGATGCGCGAACATTTGATAGGGTATCAATACGGTTTTGGTATGTACGAGTCGTGATAACGTCGCCGTAGTACTCAGGCGATGTATCTAAATTATGGTTGTAGTAATCAAGGCCTGCACTGGCTAATTCATCAGCTTGATCAGGTGACAACATGCCTAAGGTCATGCAGGTTTCCATGCCTAACGCACGAACATCTTTCACCATTTGAGTTAAATAAGGCATGTCACGTTCACGCGGGTTACGCCAAGCTGCTCCCATACAAAAACGTGATGCCCCTGCAGCTTTGGCACTTTTCGCTTCGGTAATCACTTTTTCGATTTCCAGTAAACGTTCTTTTTCAAGACCAGTATCGTAGCGCGCACTTTGCGGGCAGTATTTACAATCTTCAGGACAAGCACCGGTTTTAATCGATAATAGGCGACTAATTTGTACTTCGTTAGGATCAAAGGTTTCACGATGAATACTGTGAGCTTTAAACAGTAAATCATTCATTGGTAAAGCAAATAGTGCTTCAATCTCTGCTTTAGTCCAGTCGTGACGGATCGCTGACGATGACATGGTTAATCCTTTTTTATTCATTTTATATTCACTTTATATTGGGTTAGGATACCTTCAGCGTTTAAACTGTCAATGCTAGCAAGCACCACACCTTGACTAACGGTTAAAATATGAACAACTTAAATTCTCAACACTCTGACTCGACAATTAATTCCGAAATCGACTTTGCTTTCGATAAGCAACACATTTGGCACCCATACACTTCAATGAGTCAAGCCGCAAAAGTCACCGGGGTTCATTCAGCCGATGGTTGTGAATTAACCTTATCAGATGGCCAAGTAGTAATTGATGGCACTAGCTCTTGGTGGGCTTGTATTCATGGCTATAACCGATCTGAAATTATTGAAGCCATGCAGCATCAATTAACCACATTAAGTCATGTCATGTTTGGCGGCATTACCCACGCACCTGCAATTAACTTGTGTAAGCGCTTAGTGGATATGACCAGTCCTAATCTGACCAAAGTGTTTCTAGCCGATTCAGGTTCGATTGCAGTAGAGGTTGCCATGAAAATGGCCATGCAATATTGGCAAGGTAAAAACCAGCCATTGAAACAACAATTACTCACTGTTAAACGTGGTTATCATGGCGATACGTTTGCAGCCATGAGTGTCTGCGATCCTGATAATGGTATGCATACTATGTTTGGTAATGCTGTCACTGAGCAATTATTTGCCCCTGCGCCGCTGTCAGACTTTAATCAGGCGTTAGTAGATGGCGATACGGACGCCTTAGAAGCAATATTAAAAGCTAATCATCAGCACATTGCCGCCATTATCATCGAGCCTATTATGCAGGCAGCTGGCGGTATGCACTTTTACTCAGCCGATTACTTAGTCGCTTTACGCGCCTTGTGTGATAAATACCAAGTGCTGTTAATTTTAGATGAAATAGCAACCGGTTTTGGCCGTATAGGTAAGCTGTTTGCCTATGAATATGCCAATATTGAAGCTGATATTTTGTGTTTAGGCAAAGCCTTAACGGGTGGTTATATTAGTCTTGCCGCCACAATTTGTTCAGATGAAGTCGCAACCGGCATAAGTGACTCACCTGCAGGAGTCTTCATGCATGGCCCTACTTTCATGGGAAATCCATTAGCTTGCGCCGCTGCTGATGCCAGTTTAGCCATATTACAAACGGGCAAGTGGCAACAACAAGTCAGCGACATCGAATCGCAAATGACACTTGAACTCGCAGAGGCTATTCATTATCAACATGTAAAAGATGTGAGAGTGCTTGGCTCTGTCGGTGTGATTGAAATGGACAGTGCAATTAATACCGGCGCACTTCAACAAGCCTTTATTCAACTTGGAGTTTGGATAAGACCGTTTGGTAATGTCATATATATCACTCCGCCTTACACCATTAGCTCAGCTCAGCTTACTAAGCTGACCACAGCAATGAAAACCATTGCTGCAGATATTACTCAAGAACAAAGCAGCGCAGATACTTTTAGTAATGGCTAGCTTTTTTAATGACAAAATTGCAGTAACGGCTGCCTTTTAACATAACACACTTGTTTTTATTCTGACTTTGAAATGCTGGCTGTGTTTAATCTCTGCAATTCATGCCAGTAAATAGTGCCTGTCAAAAGTTTAAATACGGCTAGATTAAAGACCTGTTATCAGCTTTGATAACGGGTCTTTTTCATTTAGAAGAGAAGTTATGGTTTATCGATTTAGCTGACCAATTTACGCTGAACTTATTCTGTATAAAGAGTCATTAACCCAAAAATCCTAACCTGAATCTGCGACAGTTTTAAATAATAAACAATCTAATGTGAATAACTATGATAATTGTTCTTAGGACATTAATTCCTGTGTCACGATAAAGCATATTAAAGTTCAGTTATTAAGCTGATTCGCTCTCTTGCGCATTATCATCTAGCCATTTAAGGCTGCCTAATGGGTAACCTAAAAACCACTTACTGCGCTCTAATACGATACGGGTTTTAATATTTTTAATGCTTAACTCTGGGCGATCTGATAATTCAGTACAAATTTCATTAAGCTTTTTGATATTTGGAAAACAACTAAGGGACATATAATCCACATCACCACTTAGCTGCATGCAGTCCATAAATTCTGGAATGTCTTGAATCGCACTTACAAATCGGCGGCTAGAAGGCGCACTGTTGTCACGTAAGGTAAACTCGACATATGCCATTACGTGTTCACAAATTTGTTCTAAATTCACATCAGCGTGAAAGGTTCTAAAATAACCAGCTTCTTTCAGCGCTTTGACTCTTTGAAAACACGCACTGGGTGATAAGCTGACTTTATCGGCTAATTCGATATTAGTGAGATCGCCTTCAAGGTGAAGTGTGGCCAAAATTTTCTTATTGTAACTATCAATTTTTACTTTCTTTTTCATTTTCAGAAACCTAAGCCTATATTTACCTTGCCTATAATGGATTATCTCTCATTTGGTTGCAAAATTTCGTTAGTTTTATCTCAAAGCGATAATTTTTCACTGCATTTAAATAGCATTACAAAATATTATTTTTCCATAAAGCGCCACAATGGTTGTAACGGATATCACACATGCACAATATTTACATATTTATGCATATCAGCCTATGAGGGCAAACACATGAACCACAGCCATCGTCAGTTTTTTTCAAAAACAATTTTAGCCTCTGCCATCAGTTTATCATTTATTAATATTGCTCATTCGGCAGAAGAGCAACAATTGAGCAATGCTGATACTGCAATTGAGCGAATTGAAG
Source organism: Shewanella sp. 10N.286.51.B7 (assembly GCF_002873615.1). NCBI lineage: Bacteria > Pseudomonadati > Pseudomonadota > Gammaproteobacteria > Alteromonadales > Shewanellaceae > Shewanella > Shewanella sp. 10N.286.51.B7. The sequence goes on along the minus strand of NZ_MCUF01000038.1, from coordinate 95,967 downwards.
TAAGCGCTCGTGGCCGTGTGGAAACCCTGCAAAATGTACCTGACTCTGTTACCGCATTCAGTGGTGATATGATCCAAAATCAGCGCATCGAAAACTTTCGTGATGTTGCTGATCTGACCCCAAACTTAAGCCAATTAGATAACTTTCGCCCTGGTTTAGCGCGTATTACGATTCGAGGCCTCATCACCCCACAGGTAGGAGATGCGCCATTAGCGTTTGTCGTCGATGGCGTTACAGCCCCTGATTTAGAGTTTATCAACCAAGACTTAGTTGATATAGAACGTATCGAAGTGATGCGTGGTGCCCAAGGTGCGCTATACGGTAAAGGCGCTATCGGCGGCGCAGTCATTGTGACCACAAAAAAACCAACTGAAGAGTTGGAAGGCACGCTAAAAGGCTCATATGGTAATGGCAACACCTATAATTTAAATGGTGTCGTCTCTGGTGCATTAAATGATGACAGTAGCGCTTTCTTTCGCGTCGGTGGCTACACCAAAAATTCAGATGGTTTAATTGATAATGTATTTTTAGATGAACAAGCAGATTATTTTTCCGAAGACTCGGTTTTTGGTCAGCTAGAGTTCGAATTAACTGACGATACCAGTTTAAACCTTCGCGGCAGATACACCACCAGCGACGCGGGTTTTGCTTATTATCAAGGTGTAACAGAGGAAACTGCTGAAGATTTTGATATTCCAACCTCTCAAAATATTCGTAATAACGATCAACGTGATGTTTATGAAGTCAGTGCAAAATTAACTCAACACTACGACCTTGGTACATTCGATTTAATCACAGCCTATAGCAGCTCTGAGAACAATCACTTTTACGATGGTGATTACTCGGCTGATCCAACCTTTATTGACGAAGAAGACTTTTTCCGTGCCCCATTTGGCACTGAAGGCCTATTTGATGTGAAATCATTCACGGTGGAATCTCGATTCACTTCTCAAAGTGACCAACCATTAAGATGGGCTGTATCTGCGTTTTATCAAGACAAAAAACGTGATAACACCATTAACTTCTTCGACGATTTCTTAGGTGATGTCCCGTTAGACAGAGATGACTTTACTGACGATATGATTTATCTGACCATTGCTGATAAAAATAGCAGTAAAGCCTGGGCACTATCAGGACAAATCAACTATGACATTACCGATAAACTTGAGTTGACTGCTGCGCTTAGATACGACAATGACAAGCGAGAGTCTTACGATCCTAATTATCCAGTAGACACATTTGCTGAAGATACATTCAGTGAGTGGCAACCTAAATTCACTTTAGCTTATCAAATGAACCAAGATTTATTACTTTATACCGGTTACTCAAAAGGCTTTAGAAGTGGTGGTTTTAATGAACCAGCAGAAGGAATTAATCGCGTATTTAATCAAGAAGTATCCGATAGCTATGAAGCGGGTTTTAAAACGACATTATTTTCAAATACAGTAACCTTAAACGGTGCAATCTTTATGATTTCACAATCTGATGCGCAAATTACCCAATTTAATGTTGATAGCTTTACCCTAGAAAATCTTGCTATTGATAAAGTAGAAACCAAAGGTGCAGAAGTTGAATTAGGTTGGGCTGCGACAGAGAATCTTGATGTGCGTTTTAATGCTGGCATTATTGATTCTGAAATTAAAGAGTTCTCTGATAGGCCTGAACTTGAAGGCTACTCACAAGTGTGGGTGCCTGAATACAGTTATACACTTTCAGCTAACCACTTCTTCCCTATTGGTGCTAATTGGTCAATCGTTTCGCGAGCAGATATTCAAGTACAGGGGCCACAATATTTTGATATTGAAATTCCCGATGTCACTTCATCAACGTTCACCTCTATTAACGCTGGCGTTGGTTTACAGTCTGACGATTGGACAGTACAACTTTATGTGAATAACCTTACCGATGAACGCACAATTGAAGATATCTTCTTTTATGGGGATGGCGTAACTGACTTAGCACGTATGCCAAACAAACCTCGTACCTATGGTATTGAAGCCATATATAATTTCTAATTCATTAATCATTAAATCAAAGGCCTCAATTGAGGCCTGTCGAGGGTTCATGTCAGTAAATCAGCCAGTACAACCAAATAGTCAGTCAAGCTCGGCACCATCAAATGCTGATAAATCAAATTATGATGGATTACTTGACGACTATGCCACCAGCCCAGTTCCTTTACATAAAACCGTAGGTGGCATCCGTATTGGAATGATTAATGGCGGCCTTGCCTTTGCTGTTCCTGGACTCATTACTGGCTTAGAATTAGGCGGCGCACTCGGTATAACACAAAGTATTTATGCATTCTTAATAGGTGGTGTCATTCTATCTGTGCTCGGTGCGATAACGGGCTTAGTAGGCATGCATAACCGCTTAGCATCATGTATGACGATGAAGTTTGTGTTTGGTACAAAAGGCGCCAACCTGCTTACTTTGGCATTTGTCTTGTCTTTACTTGGCTGGTACGGCGTTAACATCAATTTGTTTAGCGAAGTATCGCAAAGCTTAATACTGCAAATGTTTAATTTTACCTTTCCTATCTGGGCGTTAGAGATCTCTGCAGGGGTCCTTATTACGCTGACCACTATCTGGGGCTTTTCGCTTATTGAAAAAGTATCCAGTTTGTTTGTTCCCGTACTGTTTATATTGACCGCATATATGCTTTACAAGAGTTTTGGCTACGTGCTCCCCGCGACAGAAACTGCAGCACAGACTAACCAAATGGACACTATTTCAATTAGTTTTGGTGAGGCTGTATCCGCCGTGGTCGGAAGTTTTATCGTCAGTGTGGTACTGATGCCTGACTTTACTCGATTCGCTAAAACCAAAACCGATACTGTTGTCGCCTCATTCCTGCCCTTTTTACTGCTCAATACATTTGTGTATATTGCTGCGGCAATGGCTGGCTTAGCAGTTCAGCAAAATGACATTTTACAAGTGATGCTTACGCTTGGAATTGGTACATTAGCCTTTATATTATTAATAATGTCCAGCTGGGTCACTAATGTAGTTAACCTTTATAGTGCAGCATTAGGATTTAATGCCATTAATGCTAACTGGGAAGAATGGAAAATTATCGTAGTGGCTGGTGTACTGGGTACTATCGTTGCTTCATTCAATCTATTAGCAAACTTTACCGACTTTTTATTTAGTTTATCGATCATTTTCACGCCTGTTGCTGCTATTTATGTCGTCGATTTTTTTATCCTTCGCAGACAAAAAACTTATCAATTAGCACAAATTTCTCATTTACCTGCAATAAATTATTTAGCCGTTATAGCTTGGGGAATTGGTATTTCGACCTCGCTACTCGTCAATAACGGTTATTTCACTTTTACTGGAATTGAAGTGTGCGATGCAATCATCATCACAATGCCGAGTTATTACCTATTGATGAAAGTTTGGCAAAAAAATCGTTTGTCTCGCTCAAACTAAACCATCAATTGTTTTGTGTAGTCGCCATTTTTGAAAACATATTTTTTAGCTAGTCTCTAACATTAACGCGGTTAGCCCCTTTTGACTTTCCCTTAACCTATAGCTTAAGAGATGTATACGATGAAAACACTGACTCGATTAGACTTATCAGACATATTGCACGGTTGTGCTATTTTAGGAACTGGTGGGGGTGGTGAGCTTGACGAGGGCTTCTATTATATTGATAAAGCACTAGCAGAAGGTAAAACCTTTAACTTAGTCAGTGTTGATGATGTGCCAACAGGTAAAAAAATCTGCACTCCTTATATGCTTGGTGCATTATCACCACTCACAGTAGAGGAAGAGCAAGAATATACGCGTCTACCTAAGTCAAATAGCAGCTCAATCATGACCGCTTTCAGGCGCTTAGAAAAATACACGGGCGATGAATTCTACGGCACCATTTGTTGTGAATTAGGCGGTTCAAATACCGCTATCTCATTCTACGTTGCTGCAATGGCAAATGGCTATATTATTGATGCTGATGTAGCAGGACGAGCAGTGCCAGAGATAACCCATTCAACTTACTATTTTAATAATATTCCAGCAGCACCAATAGTCACAGCTAATGAGTTTGGTGAGTGTTTTATCTGTGAAAATGTCATAGATGATTTACGCGCTGAAAGCGTTGTCCGTGCTTTATCTATGATAAGTCGCAATGACATTGCCGCGATTGATCATGCTATGCCCATTGAGCAAGTAAAAAATGCCGTCATTAAAGGAACAATTTCTAAATCATTAGCGATTGGTCAGGCTTATCGTCTAGCCAAAGAACAAAGCGAAGATATTGCAACTGCGATAGCAAGTCACGGTGAAGGTTATGTGGCATTCAGAGGTGTGGTCACTGATTTTAACTTTAAAACCCAAGATGGCTTTACTATAGGCGAAGTATTTATTGACGGAACGGGTGAATTTAAGAATAACCGTTACCATATCGAAGTAAAAAATGAGAACCTTGTGGTTAGGGTCAATGACAAGGTTGATATCACTATTCCTGACTTAATTTGCTGCTTAGATATGGATAACTTAACCCCTATTACCAATCCTAATTATCATAAACAGATGAACGTGGCCATTGTAGTACTTCCTGCACCTAAAGAGTTCACCACTGAGCGCGGACTTTCAGCTTTTGGACCTGCTTACGTCGGGATTGATACCCCTTACCAACCTGCCGTTACACGTTATTTTGCTAACAAATGAGACTGCATTAACTAAAAACTAATCTCATCAACTAAATTGCTGAACTTGATATTGAGTTCCGCAATTAATCCCTCTGCCAATGTTTAACAACTATTTATATTGAGCATCAATATGTTAATTTTTCACAGGTTTGTTACATTATTACAAGTTTGAAGAATCCTCGCCTGAAATTGCAAATTTTTAAATAAGAGTTTAACTCCTGTTTTATATGTACTTTTTAAAACATCACCTAATTTAAACTTGATTTTTTCAATTAAAATCTAGAACTACGTCAATAAGTTCTGTAATAAAAACAACACCGACTGGTATTACCAATACGTAGATTGATACATTACCAAAATTTAGACAACTGTATTTAAACCATCAAAGCCCCACATCTACAACACGACCGTCGATACAGATTAAACCCGATAAAAACAGATAGATAAATCAGAATACAGCTCAGAGCAGGCCCCTGTCTTAGCACTACTAAAGAACAGCCAGTATCGTTCATAAATAGCGACAAACCAAGAAAGATTAGACCTTGGTATACCAATGTGAACATTTTGGTAATAATAGGTTGCATTCGAATTACCCTTGTTATATAAATGTTACTGTTGATAAAAACAACAACAATTGGTCATACCAAAGGGTAATGTATGACCTGATACCATTCTTGGGGGAATTATGAAGCTGAATAAAATAAGTGCCATGTTTAGTGACACTAAAAGTAAAGCGACTAATATATCGATTTTCGGTGCTGCATTAACAGCACTGTTAACACTACCAGCTTACGCTGCAGAACCAACTGAACAAGCAGATACTGATGACATCGAAGTGATTGCTGTTAAAGGTATCTTCGGTAGTTTGAAAGCGGCAAACTTAATGAAACGAACTGATGATCGTATCGTTGACGCTATTGTTGCTGAAGACATAGGTAAGCTACCAGATAACAACATTGCAGAAGCATTACAACGTATTACAGGTGTTTCAATTGGCACTGACTTTGGTGTTGGTGAATCTGTCACAATTCGTGGTGTATCAGAAAACCTTGTACTACTTAATGGCCGTTCAACTGCTGGCGCTGGCCGTGGCGGTATCGGGTTAGATGACTTCCCATCAAGTTTCTTAAAAACAGTAGAAGTGATTAAGTCACCGACTCCTGACATGATTGAAGGTGCCTTGGGGGGTACTGTCAACATGAAAACGATTCGTCCATTAGAACTTTCAGAGCCTCTAGTAGCGATAACGTTAGACGGTGAATACGCAGACAAAACAGAAAATACAGCACCTAATTTCTCTATGGGTATTGGTAATAACTGGGACCTCGGTGATGCGGGTTCATTTGGTGCGTCAGCTAACTTAGCTTATCTAGATCGTGAATTACGCCGTGATGAGTTTTTTAGCAAAGTAGATTTACAAGACAATATTGACATTGATGGTGACGGTATTGTTGATGATTCTGGTGGACCAAATGGTAAATACCTGCGTCGTACTCAGAATACAGTAGAGCAAAAAACAGAAGAACGTGAACGTACTGCTTATGGTATCTCGCTACAATGGGAACCTGTGAGCGCAGAAGCTAATATTTATCTTGATTTGAATGCCACAAAGCTTGACGGTGGTCAATCAGCGTACTCTATTCTTGATGTGGGCGGTTCTAGTGTCGCTAGAAGTGATTCATACTATGATAGTAATGGTGAGTTACATAACTACGATTTAGATGGCGTATTAGTGATTCCAAAAACATGGAGTGACTTCACTACATCGGATACCACTTCACACGCTATTGGCGGTGAATGGTTCTTAACTGATTCAATTGAAATTTCTGCTGAGTACTCTTTATCAAAATCTGAAGAAAAACAAACAGCAAACGAATTCAACCTACGTCCTATCGAACGTACCGATCCTACAACTGATTTAGTGACTCACACCAGTACGAGTAGCTCTTATTCAGGTGGCGGCATTCCTGGTTATATGTATGCCGACTCGGGTATGTTAACTAACCCTGATAACTTAGTGTTCCGTGAATTTTTCCACAAAACACTTGAAACAGACAATGAAGAACAAGCACTTCGCTTTGACTTTAAAATGTCTGATATCGGTGTAGATTGGGTATCAGCGGTTAAAGCTGGTGTTCGCTTTACTGATAGAGACTACACAGCTAATCGTTATGATCTTAAGCCAATTAATGGCAATACCACGCTAAAAGATTCATACAAGAAAGCCGTTGATGATAATGGTAATTTTGCGCCAATCTGGATTGATAATGCGCTTCTTAGCGACAGCATGAACATTGTCAATTTAAATAACTCATTTGATCAAACAGGTGTGAACGGTCAAAACGATTTATTAACATACAATGTTTACGATGCTGATCAGTTGCAAAATACTGAAGCAACTTATGAACTTGTTAAGCAAATGCTTGCAGGCACGTCTTATGCTATGAACGGCTCTTTAGCTGACAACATGGTAGAAGATAATGGTGCATATAAAGAAATTAATGAGAAAACCAGCGCGATTTATGCTCAATTCCATTTGGATTTCGACGACCTAACAGCGGTATTCGGTGGTCGTTATATTCAAACAGAACTTGAATCAAGTGTTGTTGCATCGGTTGATGCTGATGGTAATAAAGTTTTAGATACAGGTAAAAATGATTATTCGGATTTCCTACCTAGCTTAAACGTAACTTATACGTTAACTGACGAAACCTTAATGCGTTTCGCAGCTGCTAAAGTAATGCGACGTGCAGACTTTGATGAATTAAGCCCTGCATTATCAATTGATAACTCGTTAGTGACTGGTACTCAAGGTTCTTACCAACTTGAGCCATACCGTGTAACGCAATATGATTTCTCGGTTGAGCATTACTTTGGAGACGGTGGTCTAGTTTCTGCTGCACTTTTCTATAAAGATGTTAACTCATTTACCCAAACTGACAGCAGCTGTTTAGCAGATGCAAGCACTGTCTCAGGTCAAAACACCACTGAGTGGGGCAACATTTGTTTACTCGACACAGCAGGACAAAGCCAAGGCGATGTTAACTTTGCTACAGAAGATCAAGGTTTAGCTTACGTTGACCAACAAAAAGCGGCTGGCCAAACGGGTATCGTAATCGATACTGACGTTAATGGCGGTAGCGGTGAAGTAAAAGGTATTGAATTAGCTTATCAACAGCAGTTTACCTTCTTACCTGGTTTCTGGTCTGGTTTTGGTGTTAATGCCAACTATACCTATGCAGATAGTGCACAGCCTGACGGTAACCCTCTTCTAAATATTTCAGAAAATACGGCTAACGGTCAAATTTACTGGGAAAATGAAGATCTTCAGTTCCGTTTAGCATACAACTGGCGTGACCGTTACTTATATTCACAAGCTGAAAAACGTGTTCAAACAGTGGGTGCTTTAGGTTATAACGTCTTTAACCAAAATGACCCTACTGCAGACAACTTTGATGCAACTGTGGGTAACAACTACCGTGAAGCGCGTGGTCAGTTTGATTTCTCTGCTAGCTGGGATATTAATGAACACTTTGCTGTTGTCGGTAACGTTGTGAACTTAACAGGTGAACCAATTGAGTACACAACTGAGCTAGGTTCAGTATGGAAATACAGTGAATCAGATCGTCGTTACACTCTAGGTCTACGCGCTAGATTCTAATTTAGCCACACCTTCGAAGAGAGCCTATTAAACATTAATGGGCTCTCTTAAATAAATACAAATAGCCACACCACTTTGTTTACTTCAAAAAACAACCAACATCACAAAATCACAAATTGGTAAACCAATTAAGATAATTGGTCAGTAATAGTTTGGCTTTACAGTCTTATTGTAATACAATTAAAAATCAGAAGTAAGTAAAGAATTCGAATCATTAATTGAATATATAAAGCCAACACTGAAATTCAGTCATCGCTTTATAAAAATAACTTAGCACGCCTATTCTAGATGCTAGATTTTATTAGCATTCGGATAGCATTTACCAATATATTTAGGAGTTAGATATGACAAAGCCTGTCATTGGTTTCATCGGACTTGGCCTTATGGGCGGCAACATGGTTGAGAACCTTCAAAAGAGAGGTTATCAAGTCAATGTAATGGATCTTAGTGCAGAAGCTGTTGCTCGTGTTATTGACCGTGGTAACGCAACTGCCTTTACTTCAGCAAAAGAACTAGCAGCAGCGAGTGACGTTGTTCAATTCTGTTTAACAACTTCAGCTGTTGTTGAAAAAATTGTTTACGGTGATGACGGTGTTTTAGCCGGTATTAAAGAAGGATCTGTATTAGTTGATTTCGGTACTTCTATCCCTGCTTCTACTAAGAAAATCGGTGCTGCACTAGCAGAAAAAGGCGCTGGCATGATTGATGCACCTTTAGGTCGTACTCCTGCACACGCTAAAGATGGTCTGTTAAACATCATGGCTGCTGGCGAAATGGAAACATTCAACAAAGTTAAAGCGCTTTTAGAAGAGCAAGGCGAGAATGTATTCCACCTAGGTGCATTAGGTGCTGGTCATACTACGAAGTTAATTAACAACTTCATGGGCATGACAACCGTTGCAACTATGTCTCAAGCATTTGCTGTAGCAAAACTTGCTGGTGTTGACGGACAACAACTGTTTGACATTATGTCAGCTGGTCCTTCTAACTCACCTTTCATGCAGTTCTGTAAGTTCTACGCTGTAGACGGTGAAGAAAAATTAGGTTTCTCTGTTGCTAACGCAAACAAAGATCTTGGTTACTTCCTTGCAATGTGTGAAGACTTAGGTACTAAGTCTTTAATCGCTCAAGGTACTTCAACAAGCTTACAAGAAGCGGTTGATGCAGGTATGGGTCAGAATGACGTACCAGTAATTTTTGATTACTTCACTAAACTAGCAAAGTAATTTAAAACTGACTCAAAAAACCTTACTAGGGTGTCACTGTTTGAACAGTCACACTCGGTAAGGTTTTTTTTATGCCTGTAATATCCCTTAGTCTATCATTGCCACATACCTAATTTGCTCAGTGATTCTAAATAACCAGTTTTGAATATTGGGATATACTGACAAGTCAAAACCGCCTTCATGAGCAACATGAGTGTATGCATAAAGGGCAATATCAGCCAAAGTAAATTGCTCCCCTATCATAAACGGCTTAGCTAGAAGCTCTTTATCGAGCAAACTTAATATCTGCTCACCTTTCTCATGTAACACAATATATTCAGATTGACGTTCAGCAGGCATATTTTGATAAAACTGAATAAAACGCGCCACTGCGATGCAAGGTTCGTGTGTGTATTGCTCATAAAACATCCATTGATACATTAATGCCTTGTCGAATGTATCATGAGGGATCAACTGCGAACCTTCAGCTAAGTAACCAATGATTGCGTTTGATTCAGCCAATATTTTGCCATCAGGCAGTTCAATAATGGGGACTTTACCTTGTGGGCTTTTAGTTAAAAACTCAGAGGTTTGCGTCTCCCCTTTAAGTAAGTCTACGTTTTTCCACTGATAGTCTATGTTGAGTAAACTTAGAGTTAACTTAATTTTGTAACAGTTACCTGACTTTTCATCCCCAAAGACTGTAATCATTCTTCATCCTTTCAATTTGTTTTTTCAATACTTAAGTCTGTGACTTAATATCTAAAAATTTTATTTTACTAGGCTTGAAATAAGTGCCCTCAGCGCTGCGGGTTTTACCATTTTCGCCATATAGTGATAGCCACGTTTTTGAACATCATCAACGAGATCTTTATTAGTATTGGCTGTAATCAAAATGCCAGGTAGATGCTCACCATAACGAGAGCGAATACCGTCCATCGCATCCACGCCATTTTGGTCATTATCTAAGTGATAATCCGCTAACACAATATCTGGTGCCACGCCTTTTAAGCCCAGCTTAATACGTGCATCGGCTAAATCAGAGGCGCAAACCACTTCACATTTCCAGCGGGTTAATAAACTTTCAAGCCCTGCTAAAATAGCTTCTTCATTATCAATACATAACACTTTCACCCCCGCTAACGGTTGAGTTAATGTTGGTACTGGCTTTATCACTTTCTCGCTAATCGTTTCTCCAAGGGGCACAATTATCGAAAATACAGAGCCCTGGCCGAGCTTTGAGCTCACTTGAATTTGATGGTCGAGTACTTTGCTTATTCTATCTGCAATCGCCAACCCTAACCCCAATCCGCTGACATTGCGGCTACTAGGATGGTTTAGCCGTTTAAATTCTTTAAAGATTTCTTCGGTTTCGTTTTCGTCAATGCCACAGCCTGTATCCAATACTTGGATCTCAACAAAATCACCACGGCGGCGACAACCAAGCAATACTTGACCACCTTTGGCGTAACGATAAGCATTGGTTAAGAAGTTTTGTAAAATACGTCTTAATAAGGATAAATCAGAATTAATCGTGGCATTACAAGGCATCATGTTAAATCGAATTTGATTATCTTTCGCCATCGCCTCAAACTCTACAGCTAAACCATTTAACAGTTCACCCAATGCGAAATCTCGGCGATTAACTTCGACCATGCCTGAATCAAGCTTAGAAATATCGAGTAAATCCGTTAATAGCTCACCAGCTGTGCGCAAAGAGTTATTAATATGCGAAATGGTGGTTTTACCTTCCAAATCCAAATTTGGATATTGAGCAAGCGAAGCGGTAAATAATCGAGCGGCATTTAAAGGTTGCATCAAGTCATGACCAACTGCTGCTAAGAAACGACTTTTCGAGGCATTAGCAAGCTCTTCTTGGGCTTTAGCCTCAAGCAGTTCACTGTTAAGCATCGCCAATTCATAAGTACGCTCTTGCACACGAGTTTCTAAGGTTTCATTCGCTTCAATTAATGCTTTTTCTTGCAGGCGATATTGCGTAATGTCAGTAAAGGTCATTACAAAGCCACCATCAGGCATTGGATTACCTTGTATCTTAATGACTTTGCCATCACGGCGCTGACGCTCAGAAGTATGCTCTGTGCCATTACGCATGTGTTGCACCCGAATATCAACTTGAGTTTCGATATCTCCTTCACCGCAATAACCTCTAGCAGCATTAAAGCGAACCACTTCACTAATCGGCATACCTTGCTGTAAAAAACCTTCAGGATAATCATACAGCTCAGCATATTTAAAGTTCCATGCAACAAGGTTTAAGTCTTTATCGACAACACTCATACCTTCATATGCATGCTCAATCGCACCACGAAGCATGTCTTGGCTTAAAATGATTTTTGAAGAGGCTTCATCCACTAAGCTGAACACTTCATCAAGGGCTAAGTCACGCCCTTGTAGAACAGAATCCATGACCAATGAGGCGCTTGAAGCACCTAACACACCTGCCAGCATATGTTCTGTGTGAGAAATAAGCGGCTCCCCTGCCACTTTATGCCACGAGTCACTGCGCACTGCGTCGGGTGAAAATTTACTAAAGCTCTCATAAGCCCGAGTAGGACTGACAAATCGACTCGCAAGGATTAATAAATCTTGCTGTGAAATAGCACCATGTTTACGGTTAGCATCTTTTTTATCGCCCTGCTTATTAACCCCTGGATTAATAAAGTGACTTGCTTGAATACGTTCAGCGACACCGGCTCTAAACCATAAAGAACCTAAAACATAACAAATTACATTGGCTAAAAGTGCAATCAAGGTATCAGCAACTTCAGGGCTGATTGAAGCTAATAATCCTGTTTCTCCGCCAAGTCCGACACTACCTTCAAATAAAATATAACACCAAAGCGAAAAGCCAACCGCTAAACCAAGAAACACCCCAGAACGGTTACCATACTTCCAATACATTCCGCCTAATAAAGCCGGTGCTAATTGCGCAAATGCACCAAAAGATAACTGACCAAGATGTGATAATGACTCACTATTACCAAACAATAGGTAACTCAAGTAACCTAACGCCAGAATGATAACGATGGCTAAACGGCGCGCGTTTAATAAGAATCTAGCAAACTGATTAAAATTGGTACCGTTAACGCGCCCAGTACGTAGCATAAATGGGACTAACCATTCATTACTTATCATTACACTAATGGTCACAACCGCTACGATGACCATCCCTGTAGCGGCAGATAAGGTACCCAGTAGTGCAATAACCGCAAGCACGGGTTGATCGAGTGCTAACGGCAGATTAATCACATAAGTGTCAGCAGCAACGTTATCTCCTAGCAATAAGGTGCCAGCTAGAGCAAGCGGAGCAACAAACAAACCAAACATGGCGAGGTATAGCGGAAATATCCATCGCGCTTTATTCAGTACATTTTCTTCAGCACACTCTACGACCATCACGTGGAACTGACGTGGCATACACATAAAGGCCGCAATACCCACCAACATTTCGGGTAAAAATGAAACAATATTCAAATTACCTTTTTTAATAATGTCTTTTTCTGATGCTTGTTGCCAAATGTCGCCAAAGCCATCAAAAAATCCATAGGTAATCACAAAACCAACAATCAAAAAAGCGGCTAATTTGACTAATGACTCAAATGCAATAGCCACCATCATGCCAGGATTATGCTCGGTAGCATCTAGCTTTCTTGTGCCAAATAAAATCGCAAAAATGGCTAAAACGAAGGTGATTAATAAAGGGACACTCACAGGACTGAGTGGCTGATTATCGGGTTGAAAAAGATTTAAACTAAATACCATCGCTTTAAGTTGTAAGGCGATGTAAGGCATTATTCCAAATAAAGCAATTAAGGTAACGATGGCGGCTAAGGTCTGAGATTTACCATATCGCGCAGCTATAAAATCAGCAACAGAGGTAATATTTTGCGCTTTTGAGATGATAACCATCTTGCGCAGTACCCCAAAACCTAGGGTAAAGACCAGTATCGGACCTAAATATATTGGTAAAAATGACCATAAATCGTTTGCAGATTGACCTACTGTGCCCAAAAAACTCCATGACGAACAATAAACCGCTAGACTTAAGCCGTATATCCAAACCTGCACCTTTTTGGTGATCTTGCTAAACCACCGCTCAGCACCCCATGCCAAGATGAACAGTAAAGAAACATAGCAAATTGCAATGACAGCAACGACTAAGGTTAAATTCATGGCTTTCTCTTCTTATTATATTTGCTTAATAATTGGGCAATAATTCTGTATCAATTTGATGCCATGCTAACATGCGCAACAGGTTAAATATTAAGGATATTTTAAAACTAGACCAAGGTCTAATAGTGTTAACCTCACCTTGCAGACGATACTTTCGTAACGCTAAATTCGACAAAGGGAAGCCATATGAGCTCGCAGTCTCTCTATAAAGTACCAGCAGATTTTGCAACCAACGCACTGGTAGACAATGATACCTATAAGAAAATGTACCAAGAATCTGTGGTAAATCCAGAAGGTTTTTGGAGAGAACACGGTAAGCGTATTGATTGGATCAAACCCTACACCAAAATTAAGAAAACATCATTTGATGATCATAACCTTTCCATCAATTGGTTTTATGACGGTACATTAAACGCATCAGCGAACTGTTTAGATCGCCACCTTGAAAAGAATGGCGACCGTGTTGCTATCATTTGGGAAGGCGATGATGCCACTGAACAACGTAAAATAACTTACCGTGAATTGCACACTGATGTGTGTAAGTTTGCTAACGCCCTTCGTAGCCAAGGTGTTTGTAAAGGTGATGTCGTTACAATCTACATGCCTATGGTCCCTGAAGCGGCTGTAGCAATGTTAGCTTGTGCTCGCATTGGTGCGGTCCATTCAGTAGTGTTTGGTGGCTTCTCACCAGACTCTATCGCCTCTCGTGTAATTGATGGTAATTCAAAAGTTCTTATTACTGCCGATGAAGGTGTTCGTGGTGGACGAAAAATCCCATTAAAACGCAGCATTGATGATGCGCTGAATAATCCTGATGTGGATTGTGTGGAAAAAGTCATTGTACTTAATCGTACTGGTGGCGACATCGATTGGGTTGAGGGTCGTGACGTTTGGTGGAGCGATGTGATGGCAACAGCATCAGAACATTGCCAAGCAGAAGAAATGGGCGCAGAAGACCCGCTATTTCTACTTTACACTTCCGGTTCAACTGGTAACCCTAAAGGCGTTTTACATACGACCGGTGGATACATGGTCTACGCTTCAATGACTCACGAATACGTCTTTGATTACAAAGAAGGTGAAGTCTACTGGTGTACTGCTGATGTAGGCTGGATTACAGGTCACTCGTACATGGTTTATGGCCCATTAGCTAACGGGGCAACAGTACTTATTCATGAAGGTGTTCCTAACTCCCCAGGCCCTTCTCGTTTAGGTGAAATGATTGACCGTCATAAAGTTAATATCCTTTACACTGCACCGACATTAATCCGTGCATTAATGGCTGAAGGTAAAGAACAGTTTGAAGGTTTCGATGGTAGTTCGTTACGCGTCATGGGCTCAGTAGGCGAACCAATCAACCCGGAAGCATGGCGTTGGTACCATGAAGTCATCGGGCATGAGTCTTGTCCTATTGTCGATACCTGGTGGCAAACAGAAACTGGCGGGATTTTGATTAGCCCGTTACCTGGCGCAACTGATGCAAAACCAGGCTCTGCGACTCGTCCTTTCTTTGGCGTGCAGCCAGCTCTAGTGGATAACATGGGCAACATTTTAGATGGCGCTGTCGATGGAAACCTAGTCATTCTTGACTCATGGCCTGGACAAATGCGCACGGTTTATGGCGATCATGACCGATTTGCACTGACATATTTTAAAACCTTTAGAGGTATGTATTTCACTGGCGACGGTGCACGTCGTGACGAAGATGGATATTACTGGATTACCGGACGTGTGGATGATGTTATCAATGTTTCTGGTCACCGTTTAGGTACTGCTGAAGTTGAGAGTGCCCTAGTTTCACATGAGCTAGTTGCTGAAGCCGCTGTAGTTGGTTACCCCCATGACATCAAAGGTCAAGGCATCTACGCTTATGTGACTCTGACCAAAGGTGTTGAAGAAACCGAGGAGCTACGTCAAGGGCTTCGCCAATGGGTAAGAAAAGAAATTGGTGCCCTCGCGACCCCTGATTTAATTCAATGGGCTGGCGGTCTACCTAAAACACGTTCAGGCAAGATTATGCGTCGATTCTTACGTAAAATTGCCGCTAATGAAGTCACTAACTTAGGTGATTCGTCGACATTGGCAGATCCAGCCGTTATCGATACCCTAATTGAATCACGTTTGAATAAAACAGAATAACGCTAACAATATTTGTTAGCGGTTATTCAAAACCTTTTACGTCCTACCCACCTAGAGAATCTTGACCAGATTCTCATTGCCCCCTCAATTGAGGGGGCTTTTTTATGTCACATAACCATTTTAGCAATCTCATTGTTCCTGATTTAGCGGGCTTCCATGCTAAAGTAGCTATTCAGTCATGAGTCATGCTCATATTTCTAATTATTGAATTATTATTAAACAACGAGTTTATGTCAGTAACCATTTCGCTTCGTGATTATCAGCAAGATTCAGTCAATGCGGCTATTACTCACTTTAAGAAAAGTAATGATTCAGCAGTATTAGTTTTACCTACCGGTGCAGGAAAAAGCATTGTTATTGCAGAGCTTGCACGGATCGCTCGCGGTAATGTTCTAGTACTCACTCATGTAAAAGAGTTAGTGGCACAAAATGCTGAAAAAGTGGCTCTGCTCACCGAAGAGGCCAGTATCTATTCTGCGGGTCTAAATCAAAAGAAAGCCGTTGGTAAAACCGTTGTTGCCAGTGTGCAATCTGCAGCTCGGGCACCTGAAAAATTTACTCAAGTGTTTTCATTAGTCATCATCGATGAGTGTCATCGAGTCAGTAACGATGAAAATAGTCAATACTGGCAACTACTTGAACATTTAAAAAAACAAAACCCACAACTTAAACTGCTAGGTTTAACCGCCACGCCCTATCGATTAGGATTAGGATGGATTTTTCGCCACCACTATCACGGTAAAGTCGGCAATACTGAAAAGCCTATATTTGAGCAATGTATTTTTGAATTGCCTATGCGTCCGCTAATCAAGCAAGGGTATTTAACCGCCCCGAAAATCTTTGATGGCTTAAGTGCACAATATGATTTTAGCCAAGTCACGCCTTCTGAAACAGGGGAATTCCCCCAAAAAGAAGTTGATGACTTGCTCAATCATCAAGGTCGTGCAACCACAGCAATTATCAAACAAGTTCTACAACTTGCAGAGCAGCGTAAAGGCGTGCTTATTTTTGCAGCTACGGTTAGGCATGCAAAAGAAATCATTAAATTGCTGGCAGATGATGCCGCTTTAATTACTGCTGATACACCTCATATTGAACGCGATGAAATCATTTCCCGCTTTAAACAGCAGCAACTTAAATTCATAGTTAACGTTGCGGTATTAACTACAGGGTTTGACGCGCCTCACGTTGATTTAATCGCGATATTAAGACCAACTGCATCAGTGAGCTTATTTCAACAGATGATTGGCAGAGGATTACGTTTAGCGCCTAATAAAGCTGATTGCTTAGTCATAGATTACGCTGCAAATGGCTATGATTTATATTTCCCAGAAGTCGGCCAAATAAAAACTAACAGCAAGTCGGTTCCAGTTCAGGTTCATTGTCCTGTATGTCAATTTGCCAATACCTTTTGGGGGCTAGTTGATGGCGACGGTGATATCGTTGAACATTTTGGTAGGCGCTGCCAAGGGCTTATCGAAAATGCTCACGATACTCAAAAACATCAATGCGATTTTCGTTTTCGCTCTAAATCGTGCCCAGACTGCGGCGCTGAAAATGATATTGCTGCGCGTATTTGTCAAACTTGCCAATCAACCTTGATTGATCCCGACAAACGCTTAAAACAAGTGCTTTCATCACAGCATCATCATTTATTTAAATGCCAAGAAATGCAGTTAGTCGCTGAAGGCAATAAATTAATAGTCCAGTATTTTGATATTGACGCCAATGACTTTAAACAAACGTTCAGAATGGAAACACCCGCTCAACGTCGCGCCCTATTCGCCATTTTTATTGCACCTCATTCTCGCACTCCAGGAATGAAACACCCACAATATAAATCACCTCAGGAATTAGTCGTGTCGTCTGAAAACTTTAAAACTCCTGATTTGCTATTATTAAAAAAACACAAGAATAAATGGGATTTAGTTGAAAAGTTTTTTGACTACAAAGGCCGTTATAAAACAATCAATGAGAACAGTTTTTAATTGGGTAAGGTATAAATTATCAATTCAATAAAACTTATGGTATAAATCGTCAAATCAAAAAAAGGAGTCACTATGTTTGTTGTAATTTTTGGCCGTCCAGGCTGCCCATATTGTGTTCGTGCTGTTGAATTATCAGAAAAATTAACTGCGCAGCGTGACGATTTTAAATTCAAATACGTAGATATTCATGCTGAAGGCATTTCTAAAGCAGATTTAGAAAAAACAGTAGGCAAGCCTGTTGAAACTGTACCGCAAATCTTTGTCGATGAAACTCACGTAGGTGGTTACACTGAATTCGAACAGTATGTTCGTTCAAACAACTTGTTAGGCTAATTAGCAACTTAAAAGTTGATAATTCACCTCATTAAAAAAGGGTTAATTCAATTGAATTAACCCTTTTTGATGTAACAAAGCTCATGGGGGGAGAAGTTACACGTAAACTGTTTTACAGAACGTATTTAGCTGAGAACATAATTCGGCTTAAATCACCATCACTACCATCTTCTCTTTCGTTCATTGCATACATATATTCAACACCAAAAGTTAATGGCTTAGTTGGAGAATAAAGTAAGTTAATATAGCTTGAGTAAGACTCGGCATTCACTTGATCGCTTGATAACATTGTGTCGTTATCTGCTTTAAATGCTGATACGGTTAAACTTGAACGCCATTTATCATTCCACCAGTGGCGATAAGCAGCATAACCACCATAAGAACTGATGGTCTGGATTTCACCTGAAGCATCAAGGTTACCAGCGTTAGCATAGTTAAGCGCCATATAACGCCCTAAACCTTCACCGTATGTCGCTGAAAATTTAAAATCGTCTCCACCTACAGGAATGATGCCTGCGATGCTAGCGCCGTAGCCCATTTCAGTTGAGTCAACAGCTTGTGTACCAACATTTTGTTCTACGTTTAACTGACGTAAAATACCTGCAACAGAAATCGCTGTACCACCTTCAGTCTTAAAGTTATAGCGCGCAACCACATCAGGTACGATACCACTGCCACTGGTTAATCGAGAGGATGTTTGATATTGGTTAACTGTTGTTTCAGGGTTTTCAATCGCTAATTGGAATCCACCATTGGTATAACGAATCATTGCTTGACGCACGAACGGCGTACCTTCTGCTGCGCCAACAAAATCTAAGTTTTCTGGTAATGCACCTGGATTTTGGAAGGTCGTCCATGTTTGGCCCACGGTCCAATTATCGTAACTAATAAATGCCTGGCGAATTCGAGGTGAATAACTATTAGAAACACGCTCATTACCATCGCTGTGTGTCATAAAATCTAATTCAATAAAACCCGTTAATTTATGGCCGTCAAAATCAGACACGGTTTTGAAATTAAATCGAGTTTCACGGGCTTGAAAGTCGACGACTTGATTACCATTGCCGGCTTCCCCATAAATAGTACCTGGAACATAAAACTGACGAGATAAACTTCCTGAGTCTGGAGCTCCGTTACCATAATCACTGAACATCACATCAGCTTTAACATAACCACCAAACTGCATGTCAGTATCCGCATAACTCACATTACTTAATGCCAGCATCGAAATACCTATTATTAAACCAATTTTTGCTTGTTTCATCATGCTCTCCCTGTTCTTATCATCCATAGCAATATGACCCAGTTAACAACTAATCAACATTAGCAATAGGTCTATTAGACAAAAGTAGATGAGGAGCCACTTAAATTATCAGAGAAGAATGACACGAGTTATGGGTAAATATTTAAATTAAAAAGGTTTAGCAATAAAAGTGAAGATAAGAAAAAGAATGCTTAAAAGCTGTAGATACTAATTTAGTTTTATAGAAGAGTGTAACTTTTAATATCACGGTAGTAAGTGTAAAGCGAAGTTAAATATTGAGAGGAGGAACTGAATTAAAGCCAAACGGGCAATCTCACTTTCAGAAAAGTGGTGGGTCGTGAAGGATTCGAACCTTCGACCAATTGGTTAAAAGCCAACTGCTCTACCAACTGAGCTAACGACCCATCTATATTTCATTAAAACTTATGTCTTAATTGGAGAGAAAGCCAACTGTCTATTCTTGTTAACAAGAGCACGAACAACTGAGCTAACGCCCCATCTAGTTTTACGTAATGATTTATTACGTCTGAATTAAAGCCAAACTGGCAATCTCACTTTCAGAAAAGTGGTGGGTCGTGAAGGATTCGAACCTTCGACCAATTGGTTAAAAGCCAACTGCTCTACCAACTGAGCTAACGACCCATCTATGTTTCACTAAAACTTATGTCTTAATTGGAGAGAAAGCCAACTGTCTGATTGAACGAACAACTGAGCTAACGACCCATCTAGTTTTACGTAACGATTCATTACGTCTAAATCTATGCCTAACTGGCAACACCTTTAGAAAGTGGTGGGTCGTGAAGGATTCGAACCTTCGACCAATTGGTTAAAAGCCAACTGCTCTACCAACTGAGCTAACGACCCATCTAGTTTTACGTAATGATTCATTACGTCTGAATTAAAGCCAAACTGGCAATCTCACTTTCAGAAAAGTGGTGGGTCGTGAAGGATTCGAACCTTCGACCAATTGGTTAAAAGCCAACTGCTCTACCAACTGAGCTAACGACCCATCTTTGTTAATTAGATTAAGTGAAGACTATAAATAGAGTTCAATCAATCTGTCATCAAAATAAGTTAATCTAACCTGTTTAATGACCCCAGAACGTCGCTCCGTTCTGAGGGCGCCTATAATACCTTTTTCATCTTCTCATGCAAGCGCAATTTATGGTTTTTTTGCCGTTTGCACTAAAAATAAACTAAGAGGCTGTTTTTTAGTTAAATTAGGCTTATAAAGCCGACAGTTGTTGTTGTGCTAGTCGAGCGGAGGCACTATTGGCATATTCTTTTAATACACGGTTATAGAAAGTCTTTGCTGTAGCACTATCACCTTCTTTCTCTGCGATCATGCCTAGCTTGACTAAACTATCACCACGTTTATTAGAATTAGGGTATTTTGTCACTACAGTATCAAAAGCTTGCTTAGCTTCAGCAAACGTTCCTTTATTAAATAATAACTGACCAAGCCAATAATTAGCATTCGCTGCATAAGTGGAATCTGGGTATTGTTTAATAAAACCACTGAAGGCAGGAATCGCTTCATCGTACTTTCTTTCTTTCAATACTAAATTAACCGCTTGCTCATAGCTTGCCGTTTCACCTAGCGTCGAGTTTGATGAAGAACCTGCACTTGAATCTGCAACAGTAACTGTTGTTGACGCTGCACTTGCTGATAAATTGGCAATTTCTTCGTAGAGCTGACGTTGACGTTGAAGCATTTGACTAATTTGGTAATCTTGCTGCTCATTAATGCCACGCAAATCGAGAACTTCACGTTGTAATGCATCTAAACGTTGTTGTGCTTCAAATTCAGTTTGTTGTTTCGCTTTAATAATACGCTCTAAACGAGAAATTCGATCATCATTTGACCCACTAGCAATATCTTGTACTGGTGCAGGTGCCGCTGTGGCGCCTGCAGCTACAAACATTGCAGCAACTAAAACAGCATGTTTCATCAATAAACTCCTAAACTGGCCAGCTAGGCTGGCCTTCCGTAAACGTCAGTTCTTTTAACGTTATTAATAAACTAAAACACCACGACGGTTTTTAGCAAAACCACTCTCTGAGCGAGAAAAATCTAATGGCTTTTCTTCACCATAGCTCACTACGCTCATTTGGCTTGCTTGAACGCCCATGCTTTGTAAGTACTTAGCAATGGCTTTGGCACGGCGCTCGCCTAAAGCGATGTTGTACTCAGGCGTACCACGCTCATCTGCATGACCCTCAATAAGTACTCGAACGTTTGGGTGTTCAACTAAGTAGTTACCGTGTGCTTGGATAATTGCAGCATTTTCGCTTTGCACTTCACTGCGGTCGAAGTCAAAGTAAATAATGTTTTGAGCGCGTAATTCTTCTTGCTCAACACGTTGCTGCTCTTCAGGGGTTAAAATAGGTGCAACGCCACCAGTTTCAACACCACCAGAACCATATTCACCGCCAGTTGTCGTGGTAGTAGTACCACTTGTAGAACCACTCGCGTCAGTTTCAGATTCTGAAGTTGTGCTACATGCACCTAATGTCATAACAGGTACAACAACTAACATAGCTTTAAACAACTTATTCAGATTCATGGGTAATCCTTAATTAATTTTATAGAAATGGAGACCAGGCAGGCGATTTCACTTCGCCTTGGCCCGCTGGTAGTCTTGCTTTAAATCGTCCATCCATAGATACCGCTGCTAACACTTGTTTACCGCGGTAAGTAGTACCATAGATAACCATGGTTCCATTTGGTGCAATACTCGGTGATTCATCAAGTTGAGTCGAAGTCAGCACTTGCATAAAGCGAGTTTTAAGATCCATTCTCGCAATATTGTATTTACCATTAGTACGGTTAACAAAAATCATACTACGACCATCTGGAGTAATAGTACCACCTAGGTTCCACTCTCCTTCAAATGTGACGCGTGATATTTTACCTGTGCTTAATTTTACTTGATATATTTGTGGTTTGCCGCCACGTTCAGACGTAAAAATTAACGATTGACCATCAGGCATCCAAGAAGCTTCGGTATCAATGGCATAATGATTAGTCACACGTTTTAATGCTCTCGTGGCAATATCAATAACATAGATTTCTGGCTGACCATCTTTAGATAAGGTAACAGCAAGTTTTTTACCATCTGGAGAAAAGCTAGGTGCACCATTAATGCCATTATGAGAGCTAACTTTTACTCGCTCTTGGGTATAAATATCCTGAACAAAAATTTCCGCTTTACGGTTTTCAAAACTCACATAAGCTAAACGACGGCCATCAGGTGACCAAGCAGGTGACATTAAAGGTTCAGGAGAACGTAGCAACATTTGCTCGTTATACCCGTCGTAATCGGAAATCATCAAATGATATGGTGATTTTTCACCTTGTTTGACAACAACGTAAGCAACTCGACTTAAGAAGGCACCACGAATGCCTGTGAGTTTCTCATAAACGATGTCGCTGATACGGTGACCATATTGTCTAAACTGTGCTTCACTAATGACAGTTTCACGACTTTCCAGCAATAAATCGCTTGATGGCATTGGACCTTTATCAGTTTGCAGTTGAGCTTTCACTAAATCAATCAGATCGAAGCTAACTAAATATTGATTAGTACCATATGGTTTTATCGAGCCGACTAATAACGCTTCTGATTCAGTATCGCCCCAACCTGTCGCAACAAACTCTTTAACAGTACTAATATTGGCCTGTGGTAACCCACGTGCATCAAGTGGGCTAAAAGTACCACTTCTAGCTAAATCGCTATTAACGACATCACTGATCTGCTCTGGTGCTGGCCCTGTTCCCTGCCAAACAAAAGGCATAATCGCGATGGGTCTTGCGGCGTCAACCCCTTCAGTAATAACAATATCTAATGCTGCGTTAGCGGTAGTACTGGTGAAAAGTACCAATATCGTTAACCATTTTGCCAAAATCTTCATGTGACTCCTTTAATTAAATTCCGGTGATACGGTTAAATTAATTTCTTTCATTTTTTCATAGACATCTGGTTCAGAAGAAACCGGTAAACGTCCAGCGTTGTTAATTGCAGCCTTCGCCGCACGGCAAACCACAGGATCACCGCTTACAGTTTTACTCGAAGTAACAAAGCCATCTTTAGCCAAGCGAACATTGACTACGCAACTTTTTCCTCGCATTGACTCATCAACAATTAATCGTCGCTGTATCGCAGATGTAATCATAGCGGTATATTTATTGACTTCACTTACAACCTGTCTGCTACGAGCAGCTGATACCGCCACTTGCTCGGCAGCCATCGCTTCCGCCATTTCACGCTCTTGACGAGCACGTTCCGCTTCTTCAGCTTTACGCTTTCTTTCAGCTTCTTCTTTACGTTTACGCTCATCTTCACGTTTTTTAGCCGCAGCAGCTTCTTCCGCTTTACGTTTTTCAGCGGCTTTTTTCTCAGCAGCTTGACGTTCAGCTTCTTGCTTTTTACGTAAATCTGCAGCTTTTTGTGCCTTAGCTTTTTCGTCTGCTTCTTTAAGCTTGGCTGCTTTGGCTGCGTTATTAGCTTTGAGTGTTTCTTGCTCTTTTAACTTTCGCTGATTTTCAAGCTGTTTAATACGCTCTTGCTCTTTACGTACTTCATCTTTCGCTTTGCGGGCTTGTCTATCTAGCTCTGCTTGACGCTCTCGCTCCAATTGCTGAGCATCAGCGCGTTGCTTCTTCAATTTTTCGGCATGTTCGTTAATACGTTGCTGATCAACCACCACTGCTTGCACTATTGGCTCAGATTGCTGTGCTTGTGGTAAATGCTTTGGTTTATCATCAAAGCTAATGCCTAATGCTAACGCCACAATCACACCGACATGAACACCAGCAGAAATGGTAATGGGTAAGGTTAATTTAGATTTAGCAGTCACTAAATTACTCCTTAGGTGAATCAGTCATTAAGCCAACAGCTGGCACACCTGCGCCTTGCAAACTGACCATTAACTGAATCACATTTTCATATGGAATGCGGCGATCTGCTTTAACAACCACAGGTCTTTCAGGTTCAAGCAATATCATTGCCCCAACTTGAATTGATATTTCATCCAATGAAAGTGGATCGTCATTTGAGCCACTGCCCACATTTAAGAAGTATTCACCAAATTCGTCTATCGACGCGACAATCGGTGGCTTACTTTCAGCAGGCAAAGGCTCTGCTTCACCTTGAGGTAATTCAACTTTGACACCTTGAGAAACAATAGGCGCGGTAACCATAAATATGATCAGCAGCACCAACATGACATCAATATAAGGTACAACATTGATTTCGGCGACCGGACGACGGCGCTTACGTTGATACATTACACCGCTTCCTTCTCACTGTAGGCTTGGCGTTGCAATATGTTAGAGAACTCTTCCATAAAGTTAACGTGTGCCATTTCAATCTTTTCAACTTGTGTAGAGAAACGGTTATAACCAATTACTGCAGGAATAGCAGCAAACAAGCCCATGGCTGTCGCAATCAAAGCTTCAGCAATACCTGGAGCAACCATTGTTAAGGTCGCGTTTTCAACAGCGCCAAGTGCAATGAATGAGTTCATGATGCCCCATACTGTTCCAAACAAGCCAATGTATGGGCTAGTAGAACCAATGGTAGCGAGTAAAGGAAGGTGGGTTTCTAAGCGCTCAACTTCACGGGATAAACTCACTCGCATAGCGCGCGTTGTTCCGTCCATGACAGCTTCGGGTGATTTACTATTAGCCTGACTTAAACGAGAATACTCTTTAAAGCCTGCGACAAATAAAGCTTCAAGACCTGAAACGCCTTCATTTCGAGCTGACAATTCTTTATACAATTTATTTAAATCTACACCAGACCAAAATGTATCTTCAAACTTCACTGATTTAGCGCGTGCACTATTAAGTAACTTGCGGCGCTGAATAATCACAGCCCATGAGGCGATAGATAAGCATAATAAAGTTAGCATCACTAACTTAACGAGAACACTTGCCTCTAAAAAAAGACCGATAAAAGAAATTTCAGCTTGCACGATTAAACTCCTGCACAATATTTAATGGGATAGCTCTTGGTCGCATACGTGATAACGCGATACAAGCGACAATAATAGTGCCTTCACAATAACAGTCGCCTTTATCATCAAGCAAACGCTGCTTAAATACCAAAGAGGCTTTTTTCAATTCTATGACCTTAGACTCAACAAATAAGTTCTGTTCAAACCTTGCTGCAATGCGAAAATCTAATTCAGCATGCTTAACAACAAAAGCAATATCTTCTGCTAACAGTTTACTTTGTACGATTCCCATGGACTTAAGCCACTCTGTACGGGCACGTTCAAAGAAATTTAAGTAGTTAGAATGATAAACTACCCCACCAGCATCGGTGTCTTCATAATAAATAGAAATAGGCCATGTAAACATAATAAGCGATTGTGAATTTTGCGTAATAAAAGATGGCTTACTATACCGAGTACCACAACGCTTGTGAACAAAATGACTGGGTAAAGCAGGCTTTATTTTATGGTTCGATGCTTAATTTGCCATTAAAAAACCCCTTTTGCAGGCATAAGCGTAAGAAATGAAGAAACTTTAATGTTAACCCTTGATATATTTACATTCTATTAACTTATATTGAAGCAAGCTTGATTCAAGAATGGACAAATTATCAGCAACACATTAATTAATCTATCGCTCTATCTCAATCTCCTGCGCCATTCAGCCCAGCCAAATATCCATGGGTATACTTATAAATACTAATCATGACAACAAGGCTGATCTTTAGACCATGTTTTCGTTGGCGATTTATACAGGTTTTCATACATTAGAAACTGGGGGTTCCAGCAAGCTTGAGCTTTCAGGTGACGTAATCAATATTGGTATTTAGCAAAATCAGCTTCGAGTTCTCTATACTTATATTGAAAGTAGCTTTTTTAAAGTCGCTTTGTATTTAAGTCGCTTTATATTTAAGTAGCTTTCTTTAAGTAGCTTTCTTTAAGTAGCTTTCTATTTAAGAAGCATTCTATTTAACAAGCTTCGAATATAAGCAACTCTGCGTGTAAGTCGCTTGGAGTAGAAGTAACTTTATATGTACCTAGCTTTGGATATATAGAATATCAGTTTGGATAAGTTAATTTATTGCTTTTATCGATAATAAACTCGTGCTTCCTCGTAAATAGAGATGCTACCAACACAGATAAAATCAGTCCTGTGAATCAAGAATTAACCGCAACTGAATATTTAGTAAGCAAATTCATTGTTAAACAGTCAAAACGAACTGACATTATTCGCTTTGATAACTTATCCAATATTGAACAGCCTAATCAATTAGTGATCTCTATCACCATTTCAACCAACGCCCCTAATTACACAGGCTTTTAAAGTAAATTAAATATCAAAAAATATTATCAATCATGCTTGGCATGCTGATATTTAACAATTGTATATCATAGCTAAAAAGGCAGAATCCGACTAAATATGCACTCAGTACGCTTATAAAGTTTATTTTATTCCATTTTGAACACTTTAATGTGATTACGGTAAAAACCCCCTTTAAAAGTTATATTAGTTTTACTAATGATAAACTGAAATTTTTCTAGTTTGTCAGACTAGAGTAAAATCTCTAATATACATCTTGTTTTCAGGACATAGCTAATTTAGTTATTGAAAACCAAGAACTCCAAGATGATGTACCCCAATACCTCATCTTATCCCTGGTTCTTATGCTTGACTTCCTTCCTTGAATTTGTGAATACAAATTGTTTGGCCCGCTTATTTTAAGCGGGCTTTTTTTTATCTAAAATTTAGCATTTACAAAATCTCAAATAATCACTTTTTGATAGGCATAAAAAATGGCTTAGCTGGGTTTGCTAAACCATGATCAATACGTAGATATTTTATATTGTTTTTTTAAGTAAAGTGACTTGGGGAACTTTCAAATAATAAATCAGCCAAATCTCGCCAGCAAGATTAAATGCTTTTTGATATTTTTATCACAACACGGCGATTTCGCGCTCTTTCTTCAACAAGGTTATTTGAAGCGACATGTCGCCTTTCGCCATGGCCTGTTTTATGAATACGGCTTTCTTCAATGCCGCTGGCAACGAGTAAGTCGGCAACAGAGTCTGCACGACGCTCAGATACTCTTTGGTTTATTGAGCGTCCACCATAACTATCTGTATATGCATCAACAAAGATTAATTCAACATCAGAGTCATAGGATAAGTACTCTTGGACACGATTAAGTTGCTGTTTAGAAAAACGGGTTAAGTTAGTTCCGCCTTCCTCGTAATTTAACACGGTAAAAGCGATATCATCAAAACCATAAGGTAATAAGGTTGATAGGCATGAACGAAATTGTCTGTATTGACCACCAAAATTTGCAGCCGACAAGCCGACAGCGACTTTATCATTTTGATTATACCAATCAGCATAGTAAAACGTCGGTTGCATACCTTTACTTAGCTCAGACAGCATAGACCAAGCTGCTTGTTTAGGTACTTCACCATTAAACTGCTTTTGATACTTAAGTTTGGTAATAGCTTTCTCATTAACCCCTGGACGCCATTGAGGCGCTTTGCTGATTAATTCAGCATTTGTCACTTGATCAGGCTTGTTCCACATATCGAGGGTAAAGTTAAGGTTTAAGTCTTTACCTGCTCGACTCGTAAACACAGCCTTACCATAATCAGGAATATCATGCTCTAAGCGGCATTCAATTGGGCTGTTTTGGCTGATGCGCCACATTGAGTCGTCTAGAGACGCAACATAGTGTTGTAGATCAGCTTGTGCTGAACATACAAAGCCTAAGCTCGATAAAAGAATTGCTTTACGCCACATAAAAACACCCTGTTTGATGGTCACAATTCTATATCGGCATAGTTTTATTATTCTTTAGCAGAGAAATCACACAATCAAACATGACACTTGGCCACAGTTTTAGCATAATAGCCGACATATTAGAGAATGAGGTTTTTAATGAGCGATATCTGCGACGCAAACAAATTCAAACACCGCTTTAGAGGCTACTTTCCAGTTGTTATCGATGTCGAAACAGCAGGATTCAATGCCGCAACTGATGCGTTGCTAGAAATAGCGGTCACCACCCTTAAAATGAATGCCGATGGCTTTATCGAGTTAGATAAAACCCAGCACTTTCATATTGAGCCATTTGAAGGGGCAAACCTTGAGCCTGAAGCATTAGCATTTAATGGCATTGATCCAACTAACCCATTACGCGGTGCGGTTGATGAAAAACAAGCATTCCTAGAAATCTTCAAAAATGTCAAAAAGGCTCAAAAAGCCGCTGATTGCCACCGCTGTATCATCGTTGCGCATAACGCAGCATTCGATATTGGCTTTATAAATAAAGCGATTGAGCGAAATGATTTGAAACGTTCTCCGTTTCACCCTTTCGCCACTTTCGATACCGCAACGTTAGCAGGTCTCGCTATCGGACATACTGTACTTGCTAAGGCATGTAAAATGGCAGGTATAGATTTCGATAATAAAGAAGCTCACTCAGCTTTATACGATACCGAACGTACCGCTGAATTATTCTGTTATATCGTCAATAAATGGAAAACATTGGGTGGTTGGCCAATGGTGAGTGAAGAAGCTGACGAAGTTGAAGTAAAAGAAGACTCAGAAAGCTAATCACAATCTAAAGACACAAAAAAAGCTGCCTAGGCAGCTTTTTTGATTTCTAACTATCGCTATTAAAGCTTGTCAGAATTGTCTTTTAAGTAAGAAGCAACACCTTCAGTTGTTGCAGTCATACCTTTATCGCCTTTTTCCCAACCTGCAGGACAAACTTCACCGTGCTCTTCGTGGAATTGTAGCGCGTCAATCATACGTAGCATTTCATCAACGTTACGACCTAGTGGTAAGTCGTTCACTACTTGGTGACGAACTTGGCCTTCTTTGTCGATTAAGAAAGAGGCACGGAAAGCAACACCAGCTTCTGGATGCTCAACATCGTATGCTTTACAAATTTCGTGCTTAACGTCAGCAACTAATGTGTAGTTAACTTCACCGATACCGCCTTTATCTACAGCAGTATTTCTCCAAGCGTGATGCGAGAACTGAGAATCGATTGAAACACCGATAACTTCAACGCCACGTTTAGTGAACTCTTCAATACGATGATCAAATGCGATCAACTCTGAAGGACACACAAAAGTGAAATCTAGTGGGTAGAAGAAAACAACTGCTGACTTACCTTTAATCGCGGTAGATAGATTGAAACTATCAACGATTTCACCAGTACCAAGAACCGCTGCGGCAGTAAAATCTGGGGCCGGACGGCCTACTAATACGCTCATTTTATATCTCCATCTATGGATTGAAAAAAACTTAAAAACAATGCCTGTTAAACTGAGTAGCATTATACCCAAACAAAAGCATTATGCGAGGTTGCTCACACATTTGCTTTTGCCTGATAAAAAAATGTACCTTGCATATTTGCGGTATACCTTACCCCTAATTGCTTAAAGAAATAAGTCTTTTAAGATGAAATTTGGTTTACATGCTGAAAAAACACGCCAGAACGATATTGGCCAGAGACAAAAGATTAATTTCAACATAGTGACAGGCCTTGTTACATCAATGAAAAAACCTCCTTACATGCCTACACTTTTTGTAAACTCATTAGAGATAAACTGGACATGG
The DNA here is from genome assembly GCF_002873615.1 of Shewanella sp. 10N.286.51.B7. Lineage (NCBI taxonomy): Bacteria > Pseudomonadati > Pseudomonadota > Gammaproteobacteria > Alteromonadales > Shewanellaceae > Shewanella > Shewanella sp. 10N.286.51.B7. Next base: position 65,916 of record NZ_MCUF01000038.1, on the reverse strand, counting down.
CCTTTGATACAGACAAGAATAACTTCACTATGTCTATCAAATAACAAAACTTAATAAGAATAAATTAATATGAATGCGGTCGTAATTGCTGTCACCTTAATGCTTGCATTAAGTCTCATGCGTGTGAATGTTGTCATCGCGCTTACTGTAAGTGCACTTGTTGCAGGTCTCGTTGGAGGCTTAGATATCCATCAGACAATCGCAGCTTTTAATGACGGTCTTGGAGGCGGAGCGCAAATTGCGTTAAGTTACGCCTTACTTGGCGCGTTTGCAGCCGCTTTATCACATTCTGGTTTAACGACCTTGATATCGCACAACATCATTAAAAAAGTAGGTAAAGAGCCAAACAGCACAAATACTCTAGTAGTGCGCTGGCTATTACTTGCATCAATATTGTTAATGGCCATAAGTTCTCAAAATATTTTGCCGATTCATATCGCATTCATTCCAATTTTAATTCCGCCATTACTGCATGTATTAAGCAAGCTACAAATAGATAGACGTCTGGTTGCGTGTATTATCACTTTTGGCCTTGTTACAACTTATATGATCCTACCTGTTGGTTTTGGTGGCATTTTCTTAAATGACATCTTACTTGCCAATTTAAACAACAACGGTCTAGATGCGGTTAAAGAACAAATCCCAGCAGCTATGTTACTGCCTGCTTTAGGTATGATAACTGGTCTACTTACTGCAGTATTTATTACCTACCGTAAGCCGCGCGTTTATAAAGCCACTGACATCACAGTAGAGCAAGAAGTGGTAGGCATTAATAAAAAGACCATCATCATTTCTTTAATTGCAATTTTGGCTACCTTAGTTGTTCAGCTACAAACAGATTCAATGATTTTTGGTGCACTAACCGGTTTTATCATCTTCCGCTTCTCAGGCATTATAAAACCTGATGTAAGACAAGATATGTTCAACCAAGGTGTATTAATGATGGCCAACATTGGCTTCATTATGATTGCAGCTGCCGGTTTTGCTGCTGTGGTTAAATCAACCGGTGAAGTCAGTACTTTAGTCACCTCGCTTGGTGACATCATTGGTGACAACAAAGCCTTAGCCGCATTACTAATGTTGGTTGTCGGTTTGTTGATTACCATGGGGATTGGCTCGTCTTTCTCAACCATTCCAATTATCGCCACGATTTATGTACCTTTAGCATTAACCTTCGGTTTCTCTGTGGCGGCAACTATTGCATTAGTGGGAACAGCTGCAGCATTGGGTGATGCAGGCTCACCAGCGTCAGATTCAACCTTAGGACCAACAGCCGGCCTTAATGCTGACGGCCAGCACGATCATATTCGTGACAGTGTTATCCCGACCTTTATTCACTACAACATTCCGCTAATCGGTTTTGGCTGGATTGCTGCCATGGTGCTGTAGTCGGATAAGAAATTGAAACACAGCCCAACAAAAAAGGAGCCATATGGCTC